>NZ_JAPZRB010000233.1:0-48957 GCF_027531105.1 Microcystis sp. LE18-22.4A | reverse complement strand
TTATAATTCGCTATTTCCGCAACGGGATAATTGTCCAGGCTTTCAAACTGAAAAACTGCTAAATCTACCCCTTCCTGCCGGATGATGGTGCTTTTCTCGATGTTTCGAGTTTTGCCGTCGCTGGTGACGACGGTGTAGGTGTTATCGGGACAAAGTTTACTTGCAGCATCTTGACTTTCTTCCTTCTTCTCACATAATACATGGTCTGCGGTTAAAACCGTGTAAATATTCCCTTTTTTAGCAATAATTACGCCACTTCCATTGGCTGTACTGCTACTATCGATCCGGACGGTGAAACCCTTCGCTTTCGCTTCTAATTCGGCGATATAGCGAGTAGGGGCGGTGGTTTCTATATCGGGGTTCACCTGCGGTAGGGGCAGGTTATAGGCGCTGAGGATTTCCGGACGGATGTAGGTTAATAGGGTATGAAGGGGAATGCCCCAGTTAACCGCTCTCATCTGTTGGATTTCTGCGTCTGTGGGTTTTGTACCGTCCTCGTAGATGTAGTTAGAGAGAATCGGATGGGCCGATCGCCCGTTAATGCCGATTAACTCATCCTCGAAAAAGATACCACCGCCACTCATTCCCTGCACGATATCGCCACTATAACCGACGCTGTAGCCCTCCCGGAGGGGTCGATCCCTTGTTTGTTCAATTTTCCCGTTATCGGTGGTGTACTGCCCCGTTTCTGCGGAATAACCGGTTACAGTGATATCTAGTTCCGCATCCGGGGAAATGGCGCGAATTTTAGCGATCGGATAATCCCTGGTATCGCTAAACTCCACGAGGGCCAGATCCTTATCTTTTAAAAGGGAATTCGGTGCGATCGAGGCTGTGCGGGTTTGGCCGTCGTGGGTTTGGATCTGTAGGGTTTTCGCGCCGCGGGTAACGTGAGCGTTGGTCAAAACGAGGTATATACTGCCTTTTTTCCCGATAATGATTCCCGATCCCCGATTTATCTCGCTAGTAATCTTAACGGTGACTTGACGGATCGATCGCTCGATCTGCGCGTTTGGGCTGTCTTCCGCCACGATCGCCGGAGCAGAGAAAGGGGATAGCGCTTTAACTGGTACGACGGGCAGAAGTAGGAGGCTTAGGAGTAGGGGAAAGGGTTTCAACATGGTTATTATGGGGAAATTCGGGGTAAAACAGCGAAAATTCTAGCGGGTGGGAACGCAATTATTTTGCGGGCCAGCAGATCTCGTACCACAGGGTGCGTCGCGATCAGCGAGTGGTGCTTTGGCGAAAAACTCCGTCATCGAGATATAGGTTTTATCTCCGGAATTCTGGAGGAGCATATCCGAGCTTTTCCCCTCTAGGATGTCCATGAGTTGTTGCAAGACTAAATCTGGATTATCGTGGGGTTTAAGGGTAAAAAGTTGGCTATTACCATCGCAGGGATCGCCGGATCGTGAAACGCTGCAGATGATCGGGTATCCCTTCGCCCGGCCGGTGGTGAGATAGTTAAAACGCCCTTGATTATAGGCTTCCTGGAATTTTTTCGTGACTTCCTCGCAACGAACCGGGGAACGTTTGGAGAAATATTCCGATTTCCAGCCGATAATCCGCACATTGCCGCTCCTTTGGGGAATCCAAGCGAGGGTGGCGGGGATTTTTCCTCCCGATGCGCGATCGAACACCTCTTTACAGAAGAAGGTGACGCGATTCGGGGTGGTCGATTGGCTGAAACCGGGGGCGATACCACCGAGGAGGACAGTGGCGAGGAGGCCGACGCAAGCGAGACGGTGGGAAATATATCTAGAGTTCATAGGGATAGTTCCTCAGAAAATAGGGATTAGAATCGTGATTAGGGTCAAAATGGGATTATTTAAGGGTTAGCGGCGGCGTTGAGGGTGTAGCGACCCGATTCACCCCCTTCGCGAGAGGTAGCCACTAGGATATAAACTCCATCGGCAGGTAATTCGGTTACGAGTCGAGCGTTAAAATCCCCGGGGGCGCGATCAACGCGCTGGTTACTACGGGCGACCTGTGGGTATTTTGTCCCCTCGGAAGATTGGAGAACGCGATAGAGGACAAGATAGGGAGCGATCTCGTTGCTGTTCATATCCAGAACGATTTTCTGTCCTGCACGACCCTCGAACCCGTAATATTGCTCGTTTTGGTCTTTGGTCAAGTTGCCTTGAACGGTCTGACCGTTAAGAGGGAGGGCGAGTAACTGTATCCGATCGTCCTGTCCTAATGTTGAGACGGTGGAGACATCACCTGTTTTAACTGCGGTGAGGAAAGCTTGCAGGCGATCGAGGGAAACGGCGAAATTAATGCCGCTCTGGGTAAGGCCGATCGGGTTTCCCGCACCGTCGTAAACGTAACTCCCGATATCGCCTGCGACGTTAACCCCCACCACTTCCCCCCGTGAATTCAAAAGCGGCCCGCCGGAATTGCCTTTGTTGATATTAGCGTTGTGTTGCACAATGCCTTTTTCGGGGTCGAGACGGCTGATAATGCCCTGGGTGAGGGTGTTTTGATAGTCCTCGTTTAAGGGTGTGCCGATGGCGAAAACGCTTTCGCCGACTTTGGCGGAGTTCGGACGGGCCAGGGGAAGATAGGGCAGGTTTTGGCGGTTATAAATCCGCAGGACGGCTAAATCCACGCCATTTTTAGCGAAGCCGATCACGTCTGCCGAGGCCTGCTGTCCGTTGGAAAATTTCACTGTCACCACCCGGGGGCCATCCGCAACAACGTGGGCGTTGGTAATGATGATACCGTCGGGACTGACGAGAAAGCCGCTACCGTGGCCGCTGCCATTTTTGACGGTGACGACGGCGGGGCTGGCTTTCTGATAGACTCTAGAAGCGGTCTGCTCCTGCGCGAGGATGGGTGGAATGTTTTCCATCAGGAAGCCTCCTGGTTGAACGAGTAGGCCAGTGGTGGCCAGTAGCACCGATAGGGTGAAAGTAATTGGTTTCATCGGGTTGGCTCCTCTTTAGTCGAGGGATACTTGCAAGGATGTTATCGTTGGTTTTTTCCCAATTATGCGATCAAGTTTTAAGTCCTCAGATTGCTTTTTTTACAAAAGTTTAGAGGGGGAGAGCGATCGCTCTCCCTTGCAACTTACGCACCTATCTGCCGTAGTGCTTCTATGGCGCTGTTGTACATTTCTGTGTTTCCCTGCTGGCGAAATAATTCGGCGGCCGTTGTTAGATCGGCGATCGCATTTTGTCTCTGGTTAAATGCGAGATGGACGTATCCGCGGAAATGGTAAGCGTAGGCAGCGCGGGGGTTTAGTCGGATCGCGGTGTTCAGGTCTTGAAACGCCGGCCGCCATTGTTCGCGAATCGTGTAAATCATGCCCCGACCGAGGTAAGCTTCGGCATAGTCCGGATCGAGTTCGATCGCTCTGGTGAATTGAGCGAGGGCGAGATCATATTTTTCCTGTTGGATGTAGTTAATTCCCCGGTTAAAGTGGGCGATCGCTTCTTTGTAGTTCGCTTGAGCGATCCGGGTTTCGGCTGGTTGTCGGCTTTCTAGGGCCATAACGGGGCGAACAGTGGCGAGGGTGGAGAGGCCGATCAGGCTGACGGTGGTGAGAAGGGCGAAGGATTTCATGGGTAGTTCCTCGGTGAGGGTGATTTGAGCTTCTACCTAATTCATCGGTTGCTTTTTTGAGAATATGCAGGATAGGGCGATCAATTTTTTTTCCTTTCGGGTACAAAAGGAAAAAGCGCGGCAATCGGCATCGCTTTGTTATCATTTAGTGAAAAATACTTGTTTTTTTTGATGCAATATGGTAAGCAAATCCCCGACGATTACTGATGCGGAATTAATTCGCCTCAGTTGTCAGAACCCGGAATTAGGCTTTGAACGCAATGCAGATGGAACGTTAGTCACTATGCCCCCGATCGGAAGTATTTCAGCGAATCGAGAACTGAAAGCCGGCGCTCGCCTGCTCTACTGGGTCGAACAGAACGGGTTAGGAGAGGTATTTAGTTCTAGCGGCGGTTTTAAACTGGCCAATAGCGCGGTACGCTCTCCCGATGTGGCTTTCGTGGCGAGAGAACGTTTACCGTCCGGTTGGCAGGAAAGGGAGGATGAATTTCTCGATCTCGCGCCGGATTTCGTGATCGAGATCCGTTCTAAAACCGATAGTTTATCCAAGTTAAAGCGGAAAATGGAGGAGTATCGGGAGAACGGGGTGAAGTTAGGATGGTTGATCGATCGCCACAATAAACAGGCTTTCGTCTACCGTCAGGACGGGACGATTACCTGTTATCCCGAGAACGCGATTTTAAGCGGGGAAGATGTGGTTCCGGGGTTCACCCTAGCGCTAGAAATCTTGCTGTAAGATCGATCGCTTTTTTCGGGGTGAGATTCAAAATCGATCGAGTATCTAGACCGCGCCTAATTGCCGTAGGAATTGCAGGGCTTTTTCGCGTGCTGGCGCGTTCCCTTGCTGGCGGAACAGTTCGGCGGCTTGTCGGAAATCCTCGATCGCTTTTTCCTTGTCTAGCCGATAGACGTAAGGAACCCCAACAATAGACCCAAGGAAACCCAACAAAAAGGAAACCCAACAATACACCCAAGGAAACCCAACAAAAAGATTCAGACGGATTTAGATTTTGGGTGTTGGGTTTCGCTCCGATGACCCAACCTAGGAAAGGATGCGATCGCTTTTCGTTCTCTAAAACAGTGATCGCACCAAGATGACAAGCACTGTAGCATAACCCACCGAATATTATAAAATTGATGGTGCGTTACATTTCATCGAAAATTTGGGTCTGAAACCCCGCCGTTTTACGGCGGCTTTGCTGTTAAATATGAGCATCGTTTACGAAATATATGCTAAAATACGAGACATGGAAAAAGCCTATTCTTACCGATTTTACCCTACACCAGAACAAGAGTCGCTATTGCGGCGCACTTTGGGCTGTGTAAGATTAGTTTACAACAAAGCTCTCCACGAACGAACACAAGCTTGGTATGAAAAGCAAGAAAGAGTAGGCTACGCTCAAACTTCTTCAATGCTAACCGATTGGAAAAAGCAAGAAGAATTAAACTTTCTCAATGAAGTAAGCTGTGTACCCTTACAACAAGGGTTAAGACATTTACAAACAGCTTTCACTAATTTCTTTGCTGGTCGTACTAAGTATCCTAACTTTAAGAAAAAACATCAGGGAGGAAGTGCCGAATTTACCAAATCTGCTTTTAAATTCAAAGACAGACAAATCTATTTAGCCAAATGCACAGAACCTTTAGCGATTCGATGGTCAAGACAAATACCAGAAAGCTGTGAACCAAGTACAGTAACAGTCAGATTACATCCCTCAGGACGTTGGCATATTTCAATTAGATTTGATGACCCAACAATTAAGCCATTACCAGTAACAGATAAAGCCATTGGAATTGACTTAGGAATTAGTAGCCTCGTGATTACCAGCGATGGTGACAAAGTATCTAATCCTGAGCATTTTAACAAGCATTATCGGAGACTGCGAAGAGCATCTAAAAGTCTTTCTCGAAAACAGAAAGGGTCAAAAAATCGGGAAAAAGCGAGAATCAAAGTAGCCAAGATTCACGCTCAAATCACCGATAGCAGAAAAGACCATTTACATAAGCTAACCACTCAATTAGTTCGTGAAAACCAAACGATTGTTGTTGAGAATTTAGCCGTTAAGAATATGGTCAAAAACCCGAAATTATCTCAGGCAATATCTGATGTAAGCTGGGGAGAAATCACCCGACAATTAGCCTATAAATGCCGTTGGTACGGGAAAAATTACATCGAAATAGATAGATGTTTTCCCAGTTCTAAACGGTGCAGTAATTGTGGGTATATTGTGAAAAAGCTGCCGTTAAATGTTCGAGAGTGGGACTGTCCGAACTGTGGGACTCACCATGACCGAGACATTAACGCCAGTAAAAATATTTTGGCCGCAGGGCTTGCGGTGTCAGTCTGTGGAGCGACCATAAGACCAGAACAGAGTAAATCTGTGAAGGCAGGTGCGAAAAATCCTTCGGGAAAGAAGCAGAAACCTAAATCGTGAGGTTTGGGAATCGCCGTCCGTTTTACGGCGGCGAGGATGTCAACACTACTTCTGAATCAGCACCAAATTAGGTTACACTTCATCTTGATGAGAAACGCCCTCAAGGAGCAGCGAGTCTCATAATCGCTACAATAATAGATAAAATCCTAATTGCGAGGAAAGCCTATCGATACCATCTTCGGCAATACCCAGGGACTGAAAGCCAGTCAGATGAAACAGCTACAAAGGCTGTACCATGAACGCTTGCCTATTGATACTCTCACCACCCCAGAATTCGCCCAAAGACTGGCGGCTATCAGTACCGATATCCATCAACCCCTCTGCACCTATATCAACCGTCGCGGCCAGGTAATTCGTGTGGGAGTGGGAACCCCCCGACAAACCCAATTTTCTCTCTTGGAACTACCCCGCTACGGTTCCGAACGTCTTTGCGGAATTCGTTGTATCGCCACGGAACTCAAGCAGGAACCGCCAAAAGAATCCAGTTTAACCGCCATGGCTTTGCAAAGATTAGACGCACTGGTGGTCTTAACATTAACCGGTACAGGTATGATCCGTCGCGGTGGTGGGGCGACCGGTTATGTGGAGCAAGTCTATCTGGCGCATCTCATACCACAAAGTCAAACAAATGTCAATAGTAATATATACTGGTCTGTCTCCCCTCCCTTAAATCTAGAGGATTTAAGCAAACAGGACTTTTTAGAGTTAGTGGAAGGACTAGAGGCGGAGTTTCAGCGAGAATTTACCGCTATAACCGTTGATACAGCCGAAGATCGGGTGCTATTGGTTGGTTTAATCACCGACGGTATGAGCGATCGCCAGTTCGAGGACGGTTTAAGCGAATTAGAACGTTTAGTTGATACCGCCGGGGGCAAAGTTTTGCAAGTCACCCGACAAAAACGGGATCATCCCCATCCTCAAACAGTGATCGGTTCGGGAAAAGTGGCAGAAATCGCCCTACAGGTGCAAACTTCGGGGGCTAATTTAGTTGTATTCAATCGCGACCTTTCTCCCGCCCAAATTCGCAATCTAGAGAACCAAATCGGGGTGAGAGTGGTCGATCGCACCGAGGTGATCTTGGATATTTTCGCCCAACGGGCCCAATCCCAAGCGGGTAAACTACAGGTAGAATTAGCCCAATTAGAATACACTTTACCCCGTCTCACTGGGCGCGGATTAGCTATGTCGAGATTAGGGGGAGGAATTGGCACTCGCGGACCGGGGGAGACAAAATTAGAAACAGAACGCCGAACTATTCAACGTCGTTTATCCCGTCTCCAGGATGAGGTGGATCAACTGCAAGCTCATCGTTCCCGTTTACGCAAACAACGGCAAAAACAAGATGTAGCCAGTGTGGCGATCGTCGGTTACACCAATGCGGGAAAATCCACTTTAATTAATGCTCTCACCGCTGCCGAAGTTTATACCGCCGATCAACTGTTTGCTACCCTCGATCCCACCACCCGACGCTTAACTATTACCGATCCCCTCACCCAAGTCTCTCACACCCTCTTACTAACCGATACGGTGGGTTTTATCCACGAATTACCCCCCTCGCTGGTGGATGCTTTTCGGGCAACTTTAGAGGAAGTAACGGAAGCAGACGCCTTACTCCATCTGGTGGATCTCTCCCATCCAGCTTGGGAAAGTCAGATTGCCTCGGTGTTAAAAATCCTCTCGGAGATGCCGATTCAAACTGGTCCAATGTTAATGGTGTTTAATAAGTTGGATCAGGTAAAAAGCGACGATTTGGAAATAGCTAAGGAAAAATATCCCCAAGCTGTTTTTATCTCGGCTATTCGTCGGCTAGGATTGGAAACTTTAAAACAAAAGTTAATCGATTTAATCGCTTAAGTAGGGTTGGCTGAATAAATCTAAAAACCTTGTTAGATAAGGCTTTTAGACTTTTTTTTCCTCAAAAAGTGCTGACCCTTGCAGTGATCGGGGGTAAAATTCCAGGACTTTTTCCCTGAAAATTAGGTAATTTACCAGATGAAAATGGGTAAAAACCTACACCCCACACCCTGCCCCCACGAAAACCTTTTTGCCGCAAACCCTAATTAGGGTGATCAGCAAACCTGATCGATCGGAGGGCGCAGGTTCCTGGCGCCCCTACGGTAACGGATTTTGTCCACAATGTAGGGGCGAACTGCGTTCGCCCAAAAGGTACGTTATCAAAGCGCAAGTCCCTTATGCCCGAATGCTTCGCCCCTACAGGACGCGGTCCGATGAATAAGAGCTTTGCGATCGCCAATAAAAATGCCAGGTTTTTGAAGAGGGCGAATGCAATTCGCCCCTACGATCATATTATCGCGCCAATGATAGGGGCGCACCGTGGTCTCGCGCTTAGAAATTAATTGAATGGAAACACATAAATAGTTGATTTATGTTCAGGATTTAGGGGGCAAAACTCAGTTTTCATCTCAAAGTTGCTGGCGAAATAACCGGAAACCCTTATTTTCTCGTTGGGGACTGTCCTTGAAAATTGAACATAAATACTAGAATTATGTTCAAAAATCATCCTTCCAGGGGGTTGTCATCTGCTGGGAGAGCGATTAATCTAGGAACAGATGAGTGAGGTAAACCCAATCTCAAGCCAACTACTTTTTTCTTAATTAGGAGTATAATTCCAATGTCCCAACTTCAAATTACTGATTTGGTTCTTGTCAATTCAGAATACGATCAAGTTCAAGATATTACAGAATACGATTACCGAAATATCATGGGCGGATGCGGAGAAGATAAAATCGAAATCAAAACAGAAACGAAAAAAGACGGTACGACGGTAGTAACTATTACCATCACACAGCAGTAACGACTACTATACCATCAATTGAGATGCACCCAAATTGTCCCCCCTTGATCAGGGGGGAATCTGACAATTTTTAACACCTACCTACATAATTCATAATTCATAATTCATAATTCCCACTGATAACTCAGGAACTATGCAAACAATCTTTCAGCGCATAGGCTACCTGTTGTTGTTCCTCAAAGCTTAAATCGGGGAACATAGGTAAAGATAACACTTTTTCACTGGCCAATTCAGCCACGGGTAAATCACCTTTTTTATAGCCTAAATACTGATAAACCGGCTGTAAATGCAGAGGAATCGGATAATAAACCATGGATAGGACATCTTTTTCCTGCAAAGCCGCCCGAATTTGGTCACGATTTTCCGTTAGGATTGTGTACTGATTCCAAACGTGCTTACCTCCGGCTAAAGCGGTAGGTAAAGTGATATTAGGCAAAGGTTGCAGTAATTCCCGATAACGTTGGGCAATCTCGATCCGTTGATTATTCCAAAAATCGAGATATTTTAGCTTAATTTGCAAAATAACCGCTTGAATGGCATCTAAGCGGCTATTCACCCCAATTACCTCATGGAGATAACGCACCTTGCTGCCGTGTTCTTTAATCATGCGAATTTGTGCCGCTAACTCGGGGTTATTGGTGGTAATTGCGCCACCATCGCCACAACCGCCTAAATTTTTGGTGGGAAAGAAGCTAAAACAGCCAATATCGCCGATACTCCCCACTTTCTGCCCATGCCATTCTGCTCCCGTTGCTTGAGCGCAATCCTCAATCACCAATAAATTATGAGAACGAGCGAAATTTACCACCTCAGACATATTGACAGATTGCCCAAAAAGGTGTACTGGGATAATCGCTTTAGTCTGGGGAGTAAGCGCTTTTTCCAACAGTGCCACATCGAGGTTAAAAGTATTGATATCGATATCGACAAAAACCGGCACTGCCCCGACTAAATTAATCGCTTCGGCGGTGGCAATAAACGAAAAAGTGGAAGTGATTACTTCATCCCCCGCTTGAATACCGAGGGCGCGCAGTGCCAGATAAAGGGCATCGGTTCCCGAATTACAGGCGACACAATCGCTAACACCGTGATAGAGGGCAAATTGTCGTTCTAATTCGCTCACAGCTTCGCCACCAATATAGCGCCCAGAACGGAGGATTTCTAAAACGGCATGGTTAGCTTCTTCGCTGATGACTTGGTATTGACGGGATAAATCGACGGGGGGAATTGTACTCACGCGCTTTCACTCAAATTAGAGACTAATCGGGATTTGTCGGCGAAAAAAAAGGAATAATTAGTCAAAAATAATTATAAACTTGCTATTTATAGATGAAGTATCCTTGTAATTTGTTTCTTTTATTTTTATGGATGGATTAGTAGAACTAAATCTGGTGGATTTGGGTTGGGCTTTGGGGATGATGGGTATTTGTTTACTCCTCTCCCGTTGGTCAAATTTAGCTCTAGAGGGACAATTATTATTAGCGACCGGTCGATCGATCCTGCAATTATTAGTGGTAGGCTACGTTATCGCCGTTATTTTTTCCCTTGATAATCCTCTGGCAGTGCTGGGGATTTTGGCAGTGATGATGACTATTGCGACTATTGTTGCTAAAAATCGCATTGATAGCCGGGATAAGGCCCTATTACCGCTAGTTTTCGGCTCTTTATTGATTAGTAGCTGTCTAACTTTAGGTTATGCGATCGCTTTAATTATTCAACCGCAACAATGGTACTCACCCCAATACTTGATTCCCTTGACGGGGATGGTGTTAGGCAATGCCATGAATAGTGCCTCTTTAGCCGGGGAAAGATTAAACAGTGCGATTAAAAGTCACCGTTTAGAAATCGAAACCCATCTTTGTTTGGGGGCAACCCCTCAACAGGCGATCGCAGGTTATCAAAAAGAAGCGATTCGAGCTAGTTTAATCCCCACCCTCAATCAGATGATGGTGGTGGGTTTAGTCAGTTTACCCGGAATGTTCACCGGACAGGTATTGGCAGGAAGTGAACCTTTAAACGCCGCTTCCTACCAGATACTGATCCTGTTTATGATTGCCCTAGCTAACCTAATCACCGCTCAATTGGTGACAGAGGGAATCTATCGGCGCTTTTTCAGTGAGAATTTATCACTTATCAGTTGAAAGGAATCGGGAGGTGGGTGTTAGGGTTTTGGGTGTTGAGTGTTGGGGTTTTGGGGTTTTGGGGTTTTAGTTGAATTTCCCCATCACCCCATTTCCCTATCTCCTGACGGCTAAAAATTAGGCCTTCCACTTGCTGGCGACGACTTCAGCGAGATCAACCACCCGTTGGGAGTAACCCCATTCGTTATCGTACCAAGCGATAACTTTCACCATATCGCCACCCATCACCATCGTTAGACTAGCATCGATGATCGAGGAGGCATCAACACCGCGATAATCAGAGGAAACGAGGGGTAAATCATTATATTCGAGAATTCCTTTCAAAGAATTTTCCGCAGCTTCTTTGAGGACTTCGTTTACCTGTTCCGCGATCGTGCTTTTTTCCACTTGTGCGACTAAATCCACCACAGAAACGTTAGGAGTGGGTACACGCAGGGCGATACCGTTAAGTTTCCCTTTCATTTCGGGGATAACTAAGGCTACAGCTTTGGCGGCACCGGTGGAGGTGGGAACGATGTTAACGGCAGCGGCGCGAGCGCGACGGAGATCCCGGTGACTAGCATCCAGAATGCGTTGATCACCAGTGTAACTGTGGGTGGTGGTCATCGTCCCTTTGATGATGCCGAAGTTTTCGTGAATCACTTTGACGACAGGAGCAAGACAGTTGGTGGTACAACTGGCATTGCTGATGACATTGTATTTATCGTGTTCGTATTCGTGAGCGTTGACACCGACGACATAGGTTCCCACACCCGCACCTTTACCCGGTGCGGTAATGAGGACTTTTTTAGCTCCTGCGACAATATGCTTAGAAGCGCCCTCTTCATCGACGAAAACACCAGTAGCTTCGATCACTAGATCTACACCCCATTCTGCCCAGGGCAGATTGAGGGGATTGCGATCGGAATAACATTTAATGGTTTTACCGTTAACAATTAAAGAATTATCATCGGCATCGATATTAGCGTTAAGTTTGCCTAACATCGAATCATATTTGAGCAGGTGAGCGTTACTCCGGGGATCGGATGTATCATTGATCCCCACTACCTCCAAGCCACTATTAGTCCGTCCTAACCAACATCTTAGGAAATTACGTCCAATCCGTCCGAAACCATTGATCGCTACTCTAATCACTGCTGCTTGCCCTCTACGTTTTAGTGCAATACATAAAAAAATAATTAATGTTCCCAATCATACCTTAAAGGTTGAACTTTACGATCCCGATCGGAAATAATTTATTAGCTCACCATTCAGGAGACGGGAGACAGGAGACTACGAGACAGGAGACAGGAGATTATTTTTATTTATTCTCCTCACCTCCCCACACCCCACACCCTACACCCCACACCCCACACCCCACACCCCACACCCCACACCCCACACCCACACCCACACCCCACACCCCACACCCACACCCCAAAAAAAGGAATTGGGAGAAAAAATTTTAATTCTGCGTCAAGGATTTTGCAAGGCAACTGGGCAACATTTGGGAATTCTGCTCAAATGCCCCTATCATGAAGTTGACTTTACTACCGATCGAGTTTAAAACTTATATAATCGTGGCTCTGAGGAGTGAAAACAGTGAAAAAAGTTAATTTTAACGGCCAACCTTTCCATTTTATCGGTATTGGCGGTATTGGGATGTCAGCCCTCGCTTATATCTTAGCCGAGCGCAATTTACCTGTGTCTGGCTCGGATTTACGTCCTACTCATATCACCCAACGGCTACAGGGAGCGGGAGCGCACATTTTCCACCGTCAAGAGGCAAATAATTTAGCTTTATTTCATTCTCCAGGCCCTCAAAACAGTAGCCAAACAGTTCCGCAAGTAATCTGCTCCACGGCGATTAATGACCATAACAAGGAATATCAAGCGGCCAGAGACTTAGGATACCCAATTTTTCACCGTAGCGACGTTTTAGCGGCTTTAATCGCTGATTACGACAGTATCGCCGTCGCCGGCACCCACGGAAAAACCACCACTAGCAGCCTAATCGGTTACGTTTTGTTAGAAGCGGGATTAGACCCCACGATCATTGTCGGTGGTGAGGTGGACGCTTGGGAAGGTAACGCTCGTCTTGGTCAAGGGCGTTTTTTAGTGGCAGAGGCCGATGAGTCCGATGGTTCCCTAACCAAACACGCACCGAAAATCGGCGTAATCACTAATATTGAGCTAGATCACCCGGATCATTACCATAATTTAAGCGAAGTTATCGATACTTTCCATGAATTCGCCCATCAGTGCCAGATTTTAGTCGCTTGTTTAGATTGTGACACGATCGCCGAGCATTTCCGTCCGACGATTAGTTATAGTCTCGATCCCGAAAAAGGTGCCGATTACACCGTCAGCGAGATTATCTATGAACAGGGAATGATGAAAGCTTCCGTCTGGGAAAAGGGTAGTTATTTGGGACAAATGGAAGTGAAAATCCCCGGGCAACATAATATTAGTAATGCTTTGGCAGTGGTGGCCATCGGACGTTATCTCGGTTTAGAATTTGCTGTTATTGCCGATGCGATCGCTACTTTTGCCGGGGCAAAACGCCGTTTTGAACACAAGGGAGAGGCAAACGGCATTACTTTTATCGATGATTATGCCCACCATCCTAGCGAATTGTTGGCCACTTTAGCGGCGGCAAAATTGAAGGTAGAAGGCAAACAGTACCAACGTTCGATCGCTATTTTCCAACCCCATCGCTACAGTCGCACCACTACCTTTTTAGAGGAATTCGGCTCCGCTTTCAGTTCCGCCGATGTGGTAGTCTTAACGGATATTTATAGTGCCGGGGAAGTGAATATCAATCACGTCACTGGGCAGCAAGTGGCTGAACAGGTGAGAAAACACCATAAAAACGCCTACTATCACCCCGAATTGAGTTCTTTAGGTCAATTCCTGCTAGAAATTCTCCAACCAGGGGATCTAGCCCTCTTCCTCGGCGCTGGCAATCTCAATCAAGTTATCCCCGAAATGCTCTCTCTTTACCGCGAACAATTAGCAGTTAGAGTATAGGATTCAGTTATCAGTTATCAGTTATCAGTTATCAGTTATCAGTTATTATGTTTACTGTTTACTGATTACTGATTACTGTTCACTGAAAATGCTCCCCAACCCCCTAAAACCCTATGATTAAAACCTCTGTTTCTCTAGCTGATTTCACTTCCTACCGGGTGGGGGGAAGAGCGCAATGGTATGCCGAACCAGTTAATCTAGAGGAATTAAGAGAAGTGTTCGCTTGGTTGCGATCGCAAGATTTACCCTTGACTGTTTTGGGGGCTGGTTCAAATTTACTAATCAGCGATCGAGGTTTACCCGGACTTGTCCTCAATACTCGCCATCTGCGATCGAGTTGTTTTGATGCCGAAACTGCTACGATTACAGCAGCGGCGGGGGAACCCCTGCCAAAAATAGCTTGGAGAGCGGCAAAAAGGGGCTGGAGGGGCTTAGAATGGGCGGTGGGTATCCCCGGTACGGTGGGGGGGGCTGTGGTGATGAATGCGGGGGCGCACACCTCCTGTGTGGCGGATCGATTAGTGCGGGCGCTGGTATTAAATCCCGATGGTCAGTTAGAAACTGTAAGCAAAGAAGATTTAAATTATAGTTATCGCAGTTCTTCTCTGCAAGGGGATCAACGTTTAGTTGTCGAAGCCACATTTCAGTTAGAAGCTACCGATAATCGCGAGGAAATAATGGCAATTACTACCCATAATTTACGCCATCGCAAAAGTACCCAACCCTATGATCGTCCCAGTTGTGGTAGCGTTTTCCGCAATCCTAAACCGCAATTTGCCGGGGCTTTAATTGAGGAAATGGGATTAAAAGGTTATCAAATTGGTGGAGCGCAAGTATCAGAATTACACGCTAATTTTATCCTGAATATTGGTTCAGCAAAAGCCTCGGATATTCTGCGTTTAATTCGTCATGTGCAGGAACAAGTGTTCGATCGCTCGTCCCTCTGGTTAGAACCAGAAGTGAAAGTTTTAGGAGAATTTGACGGGATTTAATTATTTTTCTCGATAACGGTTGAACTCAGCCGCGATAGGCTGGAGTGCGACGGCAAATATTTTTATAAGTACCTAAGCAAAATTAATTACACATATCTAACCCCGCTCTTGCCTCTTGCCTCTTGCCTCTTGCCTATCTTCACTAGGAAATTAATTTTGCACGACTACTTAATCCTCTAGCATGGTGCGTTCCCCAAAAATCTATTGGTGGAGCAGTAGGAGCCACATTAGGGAACGCACCCTACGGCTAACGTTGCCCATCACCCGCCGCAGATAACCTTGAACTCTAACCGATAACCTTTCGTCGGTCGGTGTGCATTGGGGTTGTTAGACCGCGCTGCTACGGCAATGCATTCTTATTAAGAGTTAGAATTGCTGTAAAAACTAACCCTTCTAATTCTAGAATCGTCTAATGGATATTCATTACATTAATCAAGGAAAGCGTGGAAAAGTAGGTCTTTGCAATATTTGTAAACAATCAGCTTCTCTAAGCTGGGATCACGTCCCACCAAAGAGAGGTTTTGATTTGAAGCCTGTTGAGCAGATCACGATTGTACAACGTTTGACTGTCCACCCTGAAGAACAGAAACGTCTTATTTCACAGAATGGTGTGAAGTATCGAACCCTTTGCAAACAATGTAATACACGCTTGGGGCGTCGCTACGACCCAGTTCTTAATAGCTTTGCTCTTGGAGTAGGCAGGATTCTTAAATCAATTGTGGAAGTTCCACCAATGATTCATTACAAGACGCAACCAGCAATATTGATTAGAGCTATTCTTGGTCATTTAGTTGCAGCGAAGGGAGTTATAGACCATAATGTTGTTGATCAGAAAATACGCGAATTTCTGTTTGATGATCAAGCTCAGATCCCTGAAGAAATTAAAATTTTTTACTGGATTTATCCATATGAAGAAATTGTGGTTGTTCGTGATGTCATTATGCCTGCGGTCAGAGGAAACTTAAGTGAATTTAGTGAACTTGGAACCTTTAGCGGCATCCTTAAATATTTTCCAGTAGCTTACGTGGTTTGCAATTTAGAACAATATGAAGGACTCGACGAATTAACAACCTATCGTGATCTCAAGCTAGAAGAGACTGCTGAGATTCCACTTCGCTTAACTGACATAAAACATTCTGAATGGCCAGAGATGATTGATGAGGGAAACTTTATGGCAGGCGGATTGAATCTAAACAGTTCTGTTCACGCTCGCCCAAAAAAACCAAAAGCATGACTTCCCCACAAACAACTTTTGCATACTGTCTCAACCGAGAATTGGCGGTCTAACTATTGATTATACGGAAAATTTCCGTATAACACTCCTAAAAGTAATGATATGGGTCAACTTTCGGCATCTCACCCCATTTAGGCGTGATCGCCAGAACTTTTCCGTATATCACACCCAAAAGCGTGTTAGCCAGATTAGCCTACTGCTAGTGGAGCGGTAGGAGCCACATTAGGGAACGCACCCTACAAGATCGGCGATCACACTGATTAGCTTTCGTTGGTCGGAGTGCATTGGGGTTGTTATGCCGTGTCACCAACAGATATGATGCGCCAATCACCTTATGGAATAAACAACCGACCAGCCCCCATATAGTCTTGGATATCGATCACAATTTCTACAAGCCTTTCAACGCAGCGTTCTCGATAGTCAGATTCATTGACCCTATCCGGATCGCCAATCGTAATGATCGGAAATGAAGTCGGTTGATTTTCTTCACGCATTACTTGTTCCAACGAGTCTTCACCCTTCGCATTCCGGTTTGCCGTAAGTAAGAGCATCCCGTTGGTTTGGGCAAATCTCCAAACTACTCGATCATTGCTGTCTGCGGGTAAGCCAACGTCTTCAAATGTCCTCAACCGAATTAGAGCGAGATCTAATAACCCGCTAACAACAAGACTTCCAGAGATCAGAATTGCCTGCCGATTCAAGTTGTAATCAGCCAGAACAATCATTGCTTCTTCGCTTCCCGCTTTGCTCTCCGTTCCTGAAGTTTAGCTCTAACCGCTTCATAGCCTGGACGAGGAGGAGTAGCAGCGATCCGAGCAAAACGTTCGCGATTCCTCTCTTCCCAAAATTGTTTAGTTTCTGCGGCAGTCTTTAAAACCTCCTGATACTCTGCTTCCACTTCTGTTCGATGTGTTTCAATGTAGGAAAGGGCGGCATGAATCTGAGCATCTGTAAGATTGAAGGCATCACGAATAAACTTGGGTGGATACTGAGCTTTGAGATAATCGATTACGTCATACAGAGTAATACGAGTATCCGCAATTGTAAGCCCTCGCTCTGTGCGGATTATAGCTGTTTGTCCATTCGATGCCAGTGCCATAGCAGTCTTAGCTTTTAATCATTTAATTCCATAGTAGCGCACAAAAAAAGCAAGGGGAGCCAACGCCCCCCAACGACTGATTCACAAAATCCTTAATCCTCAACCCAGACCTTCAAAATGTATTTCAGCCTCGTTCCTGCATCTAGCCAGTAGTGAACTCCAACATCTGGCAGTTCAGTATCATTTGTGTGAGCGTCACCCCGTCCTATGCCATCATCAAAGGGAGTAATACGGTGTTTGGAAACTTCTTTGTGGAATTCCACCCGTGTTATTCTTGCTCCAGTGCAAGGAAATTTATCGTCTCCTCACTTACCAAGAAATCCACTTTCATAAGTTTGTGAAACATCAACTGCTAATCGTTCAGCCATAATAAACCTCCTTTTTTGCTGTAACTTTTCCGTATATCACGCCCAAAAGCGTGTTAGCCAGATTAGCCTACTGCTAGTGAAGCAGTAGGAGCCACATTAGGGAACGCACCCTACGGCTAACTGTGAGTATGAGGCACACGGGATGTGAAGCCGCCTAACGGCTTAATTGAGCAGCAAGAGATTCCGTTCAACTAAGCGTAAACTACTCTAATATTGTCCGCTCCAATGATGTGTTATGCCCCGATCGCTTATCAATTATTTATCTTTGCGATCGCCGACAATCTCTCGGAACTCATCAACGAAACCGATAACTTTTGCTTGCTTAAACTTGTCTAAAAATAGATAACTTTAACGGGCGTATCGTTTCAGCATAACGTTCGAGTTCAGAGGCGCTGCGCAGCTTTATCGCGCAGCGGCCCCTGGAACGAAGTGTTATGTTTCAAGTTTATCGAAGGCACTGATTAACCAATCGATCTTCTGATCTTTTCTATATGGACTGGGATAGCGGTACCAAGGGTAGTCCAACTGTAGCCCCTGCACCCCAGGGATTTCGGATAAGAATGCAATAGCAGCATTTCGAAGTACTTCAGTAGAACCCCATGCTGCAACTATGCGAGAACTTCCCGCACAATCACGTTGAAGCCCGCCGAGCCGCTTGGGATGGATAATGCTATGGGGACTGGAGGGGTCACGCTTCTGAGCATCCTCAAAATCCACTGAAAAGCTGCCGCTGTTTCCGTTTCTGAGATCTGATAGGTTGAGAACCCTGACGTGCTTCCACCTCTTTAGCAACATCAGGCGCATCAGTTGGTACTGCGCGTTATCTGGCCTGGCTGGAATCAGTTCCCTCGACCATCCGCCATCAAGTACATCGCTCACTGAGTAGCATTTTGGAATGTAACTTATATCGAGTGGCCTAGAAGAACCCGGATTCATCATTATCACTACCGCGTCCGGCACCCCTGTGGCTTCAGAATCTCCGGCATTGGCGATAATTTCCAAAACGCTTCGGCACGGAAACACTTTTCCGGCGATTTCTACGTCATAGAAATGCCCTCGCACCGAGAAGGAGCGCTTCAATTCATCTGCGTAAACAAATTCCACTTAGGCTAGCGCTCCGAATGAAACATAACGGCTTAATTGAGCAGCAAGAGATTCCGTTCAACTAAGCGTAAACTACTCTAATATTGTCCGCTCCAATGATGTGTTATGCGCCGATCGCTTATCAATTATTTATCTTTGCGATCGATATGATGTAGCCTGTGTTAGCGTTAGCGTAACGCACGGATTTTGAACATTAGATAAGGTGCGTTACATTTCATTAACGCACCCTACAAGATCGGCGATCGCACTAAATCCGTTGAGTAACGCACAGAAAACGGGTTTCTCCGAGAAACCCGTTTTCTACTCATGCAAAAGCAATTTTGTAGGGTGCGTTAGGCGGTGATAACCTTGGAATGAAAAACCAAAATTAGTAATCCGCCGTAACGCACCAGTTAAGTATTATCAAAGTTCTCATCAACCAGAAGCTTAATCATGCTTGCCGCGCTGCTTTACGCGCAAGAAAGCGATCTCGCAATCCCTGGGGGTCAAATCTCCCTTGATTGATTACCGGAATCTCCTGTGCTTGCTGTTGTCGCTGTTGCAAGTAGGATTCTACTTCCGATTGGTGCTTGAGGTAAAAAGCGATCGTGGCGTAAACGTCAGCTAGGTTTAGTGATGGGTAACGATTAACGATTTCCTCTGCTGTCGCACCCTGATGAAATAAGGTCATAAGCATTTTCGTCGTCGTGCCTAGAATTTTATTGTCTAGTACAGCATCGCTACCATAGCATGATCGATTTAACTTGACTAGGAATGGATAAAGGCAAATAATCAATTAATCGATCGAGATCAAGACTCAATGTCTGATAACTTGTTATTGGTGGGGTAGGGAATCACCTAAGTCACCCTGTTGAATTATTGATTGTCATTAAAAATGTTTAAGCGATCGCTTTTCTTGCCCCTGTTAATTTTATCCCTTAGTTGTACGCTGCTTTTTAGTGCTTGTCGTCAACAAACAGCTAATAATCCTCCGGCAACGACCAATAATAATTCAGAAACTTTAAAACTTTTGTATTGGCAAGCACCGACGATTTTAAATCCCCATCTCTCCACGGGATTCAAAGACTCAGAAGCGAGTCGCATTACCTTAGAACCTTTGGCTAGTTTCGATGAAAAAGGGGAATTAGTTCCTTTTTTAGCGGCAGAAATTCCTACTCTTGAAAATGGGGGAGTTGCCCGGGATGGTAAATCGGTGACATGGAAGCTAAAAAAAGATATTAAATGGTCAGATGGCACTCCTTTTACTGCCAAAGATGTCATCGCTACCTATAATTTTATTACCAATCCGAAAACTGGTTCTACTAGCGCTGGCAATTATGAAATAGTTAAAAGTGTGGAAGCGATCGATCCCCATACGGTTAAAATAACTTTTAAGCAAGTTAATCCCGCTTGGTCATTAGTTTTTGTGGGAACAGAAGGGATGATTTTACCCGCTCATCTCTATGAAAAATATAGCAATGAAACAGCACGCCAGGCCCCTGCTAATTTATTACCGGTGGGAACTGGCCCCTATAAAGTGGTAGAATTTAAACCGGGAGATACGGCAGTTTATGAACCAAATTCTTTCTTTCGAGAAGCGGATAAATTGGGTTTTCAAAGAATAGAATTAAAAGGAGGAGGTGATGCAACTTCGGCGGCACGAGCGGTTTTACAGACACAGGAGGCGGATTATGCCTATAATTTGCAAGTAGAGGCTAAGGTTTTAAGTGATTTAGAAAAAGCGGGTCGGGGTCAGTTAATATCTAGTTTCGGTTCTTTGATTGAACGAGTTTTATTTAATCTGAGCGATCCTAATCAAGCTACTCCTGAAGGTGAGAGGTCTAGTATTAAGTTTCCCCATCCTTTTTTGAGTGATGTAAAAGTAAGAGAAGCTTTGTCTTTGTCCGTTGATAGAGATACTATTGCCACGCAACTTTATGGTATTACTGGGAAAACAACTCCTAATTTTATCGTGATGCCATCGGAATATAATTCTCCCAATACTCGCTATGAATTTAATCTAGAAAAGGCTAAGAAATTACTAGATGATGCGGGATGGAAAGATAGTAATGGTGATGGCACTAGGGATAAAAATGGGGTAGAAATGAAATTAGTTTTTCAAACCACTGTCAATCCTCTCCGTCAGAAAACCCAAGAAATTATCAAACAAAGTTTACAAGCGATCGGGATAGGAGTAGAATTAAAAACTGTTGATGCCAGTATTTTCTTTTCTAGCGATCCTGCTAACGATGACACGGTAGAAAAGTTTTATGCTGACCTACAAATGTACACTACTGGTAATAATAGTCCCGATCCGAAAGCCTATTTTAAAACCTTTACCTGTAGCGAAATTCCCCAAAAAGCTGATGGTTGGGCCGGTGATAATTATGCTCGTTATTGTAATCCTGAATACGATAAATTATGGCAAGCTTTTAGTCAAGAATTAAACCCAGAAAAACGGCGAGAAATAGGGATTAAAATGAATGATATGTTAATTAATGATTTTGTGATTATTCCCCTAGTTCATCGTGCCGATGTGGTGGCAATTAGCAATAGTTTGTCGGGGTTTGAATTAACTCCCTGGGATAGAAATACTTGGAAGATCAAAGACTGGAAGCGTAGTAAATAAATGCTCAAATATTTTCTGATAAGATTATTATTTTCGATTCCCACTCTTTTAGCTATTAGTATGGTGGTTTTTGGCATTTTGGCCCTAGCGCCGGGGGATCCGATGGGGGAATTTGCAGCTAATCCCGCTATCACCGAAGCGGTGCGAGAAAATATTCGCAAAAGTCTCGGATTAGATCAACCGCTTCCCGTGCGTTATGTCAAGTGGTTGTTAGCATTTCTTCAAGGAGATATGGGCTATTCTTTCACCAGTCGCAGCCCGGTTTTTACCCTCATTTGGCAGCGTTTACCCACAACTCTCTGGATTGTCGGTATTGCCTATATTTTCGGGGTTTTAATCGCTTTTCCTTTGGGCGTAATTTCAGCAGTCAAGCGCTATTCTTGGTTAGACAAAATCATCTCTACTTTTTCGATGCTTGGCTTTTCTTTACCCACCTTTGTGACGGGATTATTATTAATTATTATCTTTAGTGTGCAGTTAAACTGGCTACCATCTTTTTATAACAGTACCCTAGAAATCCGCAATTTTAATAGTTTGATCGATCAGGTGAAACAGTCAATTATGCCCGTAACTGTATTAAGCTTATATCAAGGGGCGATGTTGATGCGTTTCGTGCGTTCTTCCGTAACTGAAGAAATTCACCAAGAGTACGTTAAAACTGCCTTAGCGAAGGGACTAACTAATTTTTCTGTCCTCACTAAGCATATAGTTCGCAATGCTTTAATTCCCGTTGTCACCCTGATTGCTCTCGATATTCCCTCAATTTTTACTGGAGCTTTAGTCACAGAACAAGTGTTTCGTGTGCCGGGGATCGGTGCTTTATTAATTGATTCTATTTCCCGCAGTGATACCCCCGTAGTGATGGCGATTACCTTTATCTATGGGATTTTAATTGTTATCTTTAACTTAATTGCCGATTTAACCTATAGTTGGCTCGATCCGCGAGTCAGATATTAACTATGAACATCATGCGATCCTTACACACGGGGATTTTAGTCACCGATCTAGAAAAAGCCGTTAACTTTTACGAAAATGTTCTAGGATTGACTAGAATCGATCGCCCTTTTCAATACGATGGGGTTTGGTATCAAGTGGGAGATTATCAAATTCATTTAATTGTCGATACCAATTACCAAAACTACCGTCCCAATCCCGAAAAATGGGGACGCAATCCTCATATTGCCTTCGCTATTGATGACGTGGCGGCCATGGGTAACTATCTAGAAAGTCAAGGTTATACAATTCAAATGAGTGCCTCGGGTAGAAAGGCCTTATTTGTCAGTGATCCCGATGGTAATATCCTAGAAATGAGCCAAATTTAGCCTGAAAAATTCCCCAATATGTTAGACCAATTACAGACTCAACTCTATCACCTTGAACAATACGCCGATCGCTTAGTGACTTCCCAACTAACTCACCTTAGTTTTGTCAGTATTGCCGTGATTTTTCTAGCCGGTTTACTCACCAGTCTTACCCCCTGTATGCTGTCGATGTTGCCGATTACCGTCGCTTATATCGGGGGTTACGAAAATCAAGGTCGTTTAGCGGCTTTTTGGCAGTCCACATGGTTTTCCCTGGGATTAGCTACCACCTTAGCGGGATTGGGACTAATTGCCGCTACTTTAGGAAAAGTCTATGGACAGGTGGGGATCGGTTTACCAATTATCGTCAGTGCGATCGCTATTTTCATGGGGTTAAACCTCTTGGAATTATTACCCCTGCGCTTCCCCTCCCTTGGCGCTACCGATTGGATTACCGGCGATTTTCCCCCGATTTTGCGGTCCTATCTTCTCGGTTTAACATTTGGTTTAATCGCCTCTCCGTGTAGTACACCAGTTCTGGCAACTCTATTGGCATGGGTGGCAAATACGGGGGATTTAAGCTTAGGAGGGGGATTATTGTTATCCTACACTGCTGGCTATGTTTTACCCTTAATTATCGTCGGTTCTTTTACTGCCTCGCTGAAAAGCTTTCTTTCCCTGCGTCAATGGTCCGGGTGGATTAATCCTGTCAGTGGGGTTTTATTAATCGGTTTTGGAGTTTTTTCTTTATTATCCCGTCTGCTGTGATGGTGGAGAGTTATGATAGATAATTGGCTAGAATTGCAAAACTTTTAACTATGACTATATCGGAAACTTCCTCAAATTTAAAGAATAGACCGCCTCAATGGGGACGGAAATTTATCCAGACTATTGCCGATCTACGATTGGCAATTATTCTTTTACTTTTAATCGCTATTTTTAGCATTTCTGGGACAGTAATCGAACAGGGTCAATCTCTATCTTTCTACCAAGTTAATTATCCTGAGAAACCCGCTTTATTTGGCTTTCTGACTTGGAAAGTTTTATTACTATTGGGATTAAATCATGTTTATAGCACTTGGTGGTATCTATCATTATTAATTCTCTTCGGTTCCAGTTTAACCGCTTGCACCTTCCGACGACAATTACCCGCTTTAAAGGCGGCCAGAAACTGGCAATTTTATCAACAATCTCGCCAATTTCAAAAACTAGCTTTAAGTGCTGAATTAGAAACCGGTTCCCTAGAATCTCTCACCCCCTTGTTAGAAAAAAAAGGCTACAAAGTTTTTCTAGAAAATAACAGTCTTTATGCTCGTAAAGGTCTGATTGGTAAAATCGGTCCGATTATCGTTCATGCAGCCATGTTAATTATTTTAGCAGGAGCGATCTGGGGAGCGTTAACGGGGTTTTTCGCTCAAGAAATGGTAGCTAGTGGCGATAGTTTTCAGGTTAAAAATATTATTGAAGCTGGACCCTTATCTAAAAATTCTCTCCCTAAGGATTGGGGGATTAAAGTTAATCGTTTTTGGATTGATTATAGTCCTAAAGGTGATATAGAACAATTTTATTCTGATTTGTCGGTGATCGATAATCAAGGACAGGAGATCGATCGCAAAACTATTCAAGTTAACCAACCTTTGCACCATAAAGGGGTGACTTTTTATCAAACCAGTTGGGGGATTGCTGGGGTAAAAGTACAGGTGAATAATAGTCCGATCCTACAGCTACCGATGGCTAGTTTAGACACCAAAGGTAATGGACAAATCTGGGGAACTTGGATTCCGACTAAAACCGATCTTAGTGAGGGAGTTTCTCTTTTAACCAGAGATTTACAAGGTACGGTAGTTGTCTACGATGCTAAGGGAGATTTAACCTCTGCTGTACGAGAAGGAATGACGATTCCTATCAATGGAGTTAATCTAAAAATAGTCGAATTAGTGGGAAGTACAGGTTTACAAATTAAGGCAGATCCGGGAGTCCCGATCGTCTATTTAGGTTTTGGTTTATTGATGATGGGAGTGGTAATGAGTTACTTTTCCCATTCCCAAATTTGGGCTTTACAATCGGGTGATCGCTTTTATATTGGTGGTAAAACTAATCGCGCTCAAGTCAGTTTTGAACGGGAAATAATTGATACCATTGAAAGGCTAAAGTTAAAGTAAGCTGTCCGCTCCGCACATTTAAATTGCTGGTTAAGATCAGGCAAGAGGCACTCTTGCAATAGGCAACCCCCCCCGACGTCGGGGGGGGCAAGGGGGGGGGGAGATTCAGCTAATCTAAGGATAGGCGGTTAAAATACCTCTTAGCTTAGAATCGACGTTAATTTAGTGTCGTTTCTCGATCAAAAGTTCTGTTTATCTACTGACTCCTGACTCCTGACTCCTAACTCCACCAACAAACTTTTTCAGTAAACCCCAATTACTTATATGCCAGAATTGCCAGAAGTAGAAACGGTGCGTCGCGGGTTAAATCAAGTTACCCAGGGCAAAAAAATTATCGGTGGGGAGGTATTATTACAGCGTACCCTAGCCTATCCTAATTGCGAGGCAACTTTTCTGCAAGGAATTGCTCAGACCACGATTACCAATTGGCAGCGCCGAGGCAAATATCTCCTCGCCAATTTAGATAATGGTAGCAGTATCGGGGTTCATCTGCGTATGACCGGACAATTGCTCTGGGTAAAAGATACCACTCCCCTGCCGATTCATACGCGCTTACGCTTCTTTTTTGCCAATCAGCAAGAATTGCGCTTTGTCGATACCCGCACTTTCGGGAAAATTTGGTGGATTGCCGCCGATAAAACCCCAGAAACTGTGATTACCGGTCTCAAAAAACTGGGACTAGAACCCTTTGATCGCAATTTTACCCCCGATTACCTCTATAGTCACTGTCAAAAAAGTCGTCGTCCGATTAAAACTTTTCTCCTCGATCAAAATGTAGTCGCAGGAATTGGCAATATCTACGCAGATGAAGTTCTTTTTAAAAGTGGCATCCATCCCCAAACTGCCGCTAATCTCTTGAAAATTGAGCAAATAGACTTATTGACAAAAAACATTATTTCTGTATTGGAAACAGCGATCGCTGAAGGCGGAACCAGTTTTAGCGATTTTCTCCACGTTACGGGAGTTAATGGCAATTATGGGGCGATGGCCTGGGTTTACGGTCGTAATGGCGAAAATTGTCGCCTTTGCGGTGCAACTATTGCCAGAATTAAATTAAGTGGGCGCTCGGCTCATTTTTGTCCCCAGTGTCAAGTCTCAAGGGGAGAAGGGAGAAAAAGCTGATCACTGATTAGGGGCTGTGGCTTCAATTTTGTTATTTTCGTCGGCTAGGGTCTGAATCTCCTGTCTGTAAGCAAAAGGAGCGCGACTGAGAGCATCTTGAAAGAGGGGTTGAGCCTCTTGATTTTTGCCCTGTTCTTTCAGTACGATCGCCGCTGCCAAAATCGGTCGGAAATCGTTAACATCCATCTGTTGAGCTTGTTTATAGGCGTTTAAAGCTTCCGGATAATTTTGCTGCTCGAAATAGATTTTGCCTAAAAGTAACTGAACGGAAACGATATCGATTAAACTAGCAGGATTATTGGGATCGGCAGCAGCTTTTAAAGCGCGATCGAGCGTGTCTTTGACCAGACTAATCGCCTCGATCGAGCGGTTTTGGCTAAGAAATAAATTAGTTAATCCGGTCAAGGCCCGCAGCTCTTGGGGATGGGAGGCTAAAAGAGCGCGATAACTGGCTGTGGCTCCTGCATAGTCCTCTATTTGCTGTTTCGCTTCCGCCAAAAGTAGCAGATAATCGGATTGTTGGGGGTTAAGTTGCGCTAATTTTTCTAAAGGTTCGATCGCTTGCCTTAAATCGCCCTGCTGTAAGCGAGTATCTAATAATCCCCGCAAAGCCGTCTGATTATCGGGTTCGCGCTCTAAAACCATCTGATAACCCAGTGCTTGACTGGCTAATTCCTCTTGTTTGACTGCGGACAGATGACTCTGGCCCGAGGAGTGCTGACTTTTGAGAATAGAAGTCAATAGCGGCATGATCGAGAAGGACAACAAGGCAAATAACATGAGGACGAGACCGATGGACAGCCAACGACGGTGAGAGAGAGAGGCTTTCATAGACTGGGGTACGAGGGGACAGAGAGGAAAATGTTATGGAAATCTGGAGATTTGATGAGGGGATCGATCGAATTGGCCGCTCTTTATTAAGTACAATGGGCAAACGGTCAAGACTCAAAAGGGTTTTGACTGGGTTGACAGTCAAAAGATCATGGTTCTTAATATATTAGATGCCAGTAGAGTCGCCCTAGAGGGTTATTGTAACCCCCCAGATCGCGCTTTTGACTTGCTTGATTACTAATTTACTATGTGTCTCCGCCGCTAGGAGTGTGATATGAATCGTCCTGGGAATCGGTTTACCGAATCACCGAAAACCCCCCCGACCCCTGAAGTGGAAATTCAGGAAGTCCCCCTTGAATCCCCCCATACCGAGGCTGATTTAGCCGTAGAGTCAGCCACCCCCGAAGAAGTCAAACGTCAACAACCGATCCCCCCTCCCAGTCATCTGCGGCAGTATCGGGCGATCGGTCTCGTCTATGGCCATTATCAGCGATCGGAGGAACAATTAACTAAAGGCAATATTTTAACTGCCGATGGTACTCTGATCGATTCTGTGATTCTCGGTCGGGTGATCAGTTTGGTTAAAAATCATCTCGATCTGGAAAAACCCCATCTTTGGGTGGTTTATCCGCGCACCCGTCAGGAAAATGATGCCCTTCATGTTCAGATTGTCGGTGTTTGGGAACCAGAAACCCTGAAAAAGGAGGATGATCAGGAGATAGAGCCTCTCCTCGCTTCTACCCCGGGTTATTTCTCGATTCGAGGCGAAGTCATCTTTACCGAACGGGAAAATCAAGCGGTAGTGGTCAAAATCCGACAAATGCCCAAAACTGAAGCGGACAAACCCAAGTTTTTTAAACTAAAATTGCGCGGCACTTTACCTGGTAAACCGATCAGTCGTTTTTGGGATTTTCAGGTACAACTGAAAGGGGATGCCTTAACCATTTTGGAAGGTTTAGACCTCGGTTTTGCCAGCAAGAAAAAACCGATGGGTAAGGGAGGTTTTAAAAAGCCTTTTGATAAAAATCGTCATCCCTCGGGGGAAGGAGAAAAACGACCTTTTACCCCCGGACAATCCCCTATCCCTCGGCCTTCCCGACCAAAACCCGTATCGGAAAACTAATTTTTTTCTAAGGATGGGTGAGAAACCCATCCCTAGTCTAGGATTTGGTTTTGGGAGCTATTTGATACTTAGTATTGGGAATATAAGCGCGAATGTTATAACTATAATCTGTTCCCAAAATCTCGGCGATAAAAACCGCTAACTGAGTGCCTAAAATCGCTTCATCGGCAGAACTAAAAGATTTATAATCTTCTATTAACCATTCTTGACCACCATTAACTAAAGTACATCTAAATGTACCAAGAGATTCGGCAATTTCTGTATGTTCTGTATAGTTTCTCGTTCTTACTTCCCCCCTACTATCTGCCCTCAAACACAATTGATTAAGTTCTGCATAAAATTTGGCAGGAATTTTGTCTAAATCACCCCCTTTAGTCACCCAATGCACAAAAAGATGAAAAGACCAAGGAAGATTGAGGTAGAGTAGATAAAATAAACCCAGAATAATTGTTAAATATAAGGAGGAAGTCAGGAACTTATCATATTTCCTTTTTCGGGATCGATTTAAACGTTTAGCTAAATCTAACTTTGATTTTTTCATAAATTTTAATGAGTCAAAAGTAATTCGTAAAAAGTAAGATGTATAAAAAAATCCGGCGTTTTGCTCCGATTATCCTGTCCTTGAGTTTATTTATTCTAGCGGTCTGGGCAATTAGTCAAGAATTTAAACACTACACTTTTGCCCAACTCTTGGCTAGTTTGGATCATATTACCACAAGTCGTCAGCTAGAAGCTATTTTTTGGATGGCTTTGGGTTATTTGTCGATGACGGGTTATGATCGCCTAGGTTTTTATTATATCAAGCATCCCTTAGCTTTAGGCACTATTATCCGCACTGCTTTTATCAGTTATGCTCTTGGTAATACCATTGGTTTGACCTTATTTTCTGGGACAGCAATCCGTTATCGTTTCTATACTCCTGCGGGGGTGGGGGTGGTGGATATTGCCAAAGTTATCACTTTTACCCATTTAAGCTTTTGGTTAGGAATGTTAGGGATTGGTGGTTTAAGTTTCCTCCTCGATCCCCAACGGATTCCTCAACTTTTAAAATTACCTTTTTTAACTACTAAACCTTTAGGAATAATTTTTTTATTGCTGGTTACGGGATATTTTTTCTTGACTCTCACCTATAAAAAACCAATAAGAATCGGCCAAGAAAATATCTATTTACCCTCTTGGACTCTTTCCCTAGCTTTGATTTTGCTGACTTTTATTGATTGGATATTAGCCGCTAGAGTTCTCTATCTTCTTCTCCCGGGCAGCTACAATACTTCGTTTTTAGGATTTTTCGGTCTCTATGTATTTGCCATGACGGCAGGGGTATTAAGCAATGTGCCGGGGGGAATAGGTGTTTTTGAGTTTATCATGCTGAGATTACGCCCCGAATATGTATCTAATGCCGAGCTTTTCGGTTCTTTAATCGCCTATCGAGCTATTTATTATTTCCTGCCTTTAATTGTCGCTTTTGTCTGGTTGTTGGGTTACGAGGCGCGCAGAAAATAAGGTCTTCAAATTAGCTTAAACGGACAAAAAAAGTCCCCATGCAGTCATAGCTGGGGAGCATCAATCTAGTAGGCTAAAGTTTCTAAAGTTTCCCGTAGATAGGAACAAATGCGAGCATCAGCATCGTCTCTATTTTTACCTGATTCTAGTTGTTCTTGCTGCCAACGCCGAAAACCGGAACTAGCGGCGATGGCTTGTTTTAAATGCTCCCAAGTGTGATGATCTTTGTGAAGTGGGGTGTCAGAAAATGTGGTAGAGTTGCCCATCTTTACCTCTGGTGGTAGGGTTGCACCTTTTAACATAACTTAAAAATCGCTGAAAATTCTGATAACTGGGACACAATTAGGCAGAAAAAGGTGTTGCCTAGCGGGAAAGCTGCGGGGATGCCAACACCTTTTTTGAGGAAATATAGCAGATTTTTAGGAGATTTTGCTGGTTTCTGCCGCTTCTTCCGCCTCCACTGCCGCGTTTAAAGCGACGGGGGGAATGGGGATAGGAAATACCGACGGCAGGTTAGCGGTGGCATCTTCGGGAGGCTGCCCAGGGTGAAAACGACGGTAGCTTAAAACACCAGCTACGGTGATTGCTCCTGTAGCGGCGGCAACCCCTAAAATAAGTTTGTTAGGATTGACATGGAAGGTGGTATTGCTGCCAAAAATGCCTTTAGCTTTAGCGAAAGCACAAGCGGAGGCACTGCCAGCATCAAGAGTACCTAAAACAATACCACTGACGAGGGTGGCACTAACGGCGATGGAGGTGAAAAAAGTTTTCTTCATAATTGCCTTGGGGATAGGTTGTCAATAGCGATTATCCTTGCATTATAGATATCTCCATCACAATTGTCTATTTTATTTCCGTTGGTGACATTGGGATAATTTTGTTTAAGGATAATGAATTATCAATATCGTGTTGGGGGTAGTCTTGCCTATAACCATCCTACCTATATCGAGAGAAATGCCGATCGAGAACTGTTAACGGCGTTGAAAAATGGTCAATTTTGCTACGTTTTTAACTGTCGTCAGATGGGTAAATCCAGTTTAAGGGTACGAGTGACTCATATTTTACAGCAATTGGGCATGGATTGCGCGTCCGTAGATATAACCAGTCTTGGCAGTAATGATAATTTATCCCAATGGTATAACGGGGTGATTACCCGTTTGTTTTTAGGATTTAATCTGACGGGAAAAATTAATCTTAAATCCTGGTTGCGCGAGCGAGAGGATTTACCTCCCGTGCAGCGTTTGGGACAATTTATCGAGGAAGTTTTATTAGTTTATTGTCGGGGAGAGAAAATATATATTTTTATCGACGAGATCGATAAAATTCTCAGTTTACAGTTTTCTCTAGATGACTTTTTTTCCCTGATTCGTTATTGTTATAACCAAAGAGCGGAAAATGCCCAGTATGAAAGAATTACTTTCGCTTTATTCGGTGTTGCTACCCCAGCAGATTTAATTCGCGAAAAGACCCAAACATCTTTTAATATCGGCCAAGCGATCGAATTAACAGGATTTAATCTGACCGAAATTGCTCCTTTAGCCGCAGGATTATCTAGTCAAAGTAATTATCAACCCGACTGCTTAGAAAAAATTATTTTTTGGACGGGAGGACAGCCATTTTTAACCCAGAAAATCTGTCAGCTATTGCTGGAAAGTAATTTAGATATTGAGACGCTGATCAAAGAAAGAATTATTAATAATTGGGAATCTCAAGATGAACCAGTGCATCTGCGAACTATTGCCGATCGCTTGTTAAGAAATCAAGACAAAGCCGGTCGTTTGTTAGGCATCTATCAACAAATTTTAGAAAAAGGGGCAATCCTGTGCGATGATAGTCCAGAACAAGGGGAATTAAGGTTATCGGGGTTAGTAGTAAAAAAGGATAATCAATTAGTAGTTTATAATCCTATTTATCGAGAAATATTTAATCTCAATTGGGTAGAAAAACAATTAGAGCAATTGCGTCCCTACTCAGAAGCAATCGCCGCTTGGCAACAGTCTAATTATACCGATGAATCGCGGCTTTTACGCGGAAAAGCTTTAAATAATGCTCTCGATTGGTCTCAGGGAAAAAGCTTAAGTAATCTTGATTATCAGTTTTTAACTGCCAGTCAAAATCTCGATAAAAGAGAGGCAGAAATTAGCCTAGAAACCCAGAGGCAAGCTAATAAAATTCTAGCAATTGCTCACCAAAAAGCTACCAAAAGAATTCAAATTGGCTCGGTAATTTTAATTGCTTCTCTTTTGGGTTCTCTCTTAGCTTTTGTCCAGGTAAAACAAGCGTGGCAGCAAGTAGAAACCGCTAAATTAGGTATTAAATTACAGCGCAATGGTGACAGTTATTGGCAGCAATTTCAATTTGAACAACTAGAATCTTTAATTGCGGCTATGCAAGCAGTAAATAGTTTAAAAAATATCGTTACCGATGACCAAACCCTGGGTAAATATCCTGCTACCAGTCCAATTATTACCCTGCAACAAATTTTAGATCGCATTCAAGAAAAAAACCAACTGCAAGGACACCGGGGAACTATTTATAGTGTTAGTATTAGTCCTGATCGTCAAAAAATTGCCACTGCTTCTCAGGATGGGACGGTAAAAATTTGGAATCAAAAAGGTGAGAATATTCAAACTTTGACAGGTCATCAAGGAGCAGTTTATAGTGTTAGTTTTAGTCCCGATGGTCAAAAAATCGCCACTGCTTCCGAAGATAAAACCGCCAAAATTTGGAACTTGCAAGGACAAAATTTAGTCACCTATCCTGACCATCAAGAATCAGTTTATAGTGTTAGTTTTAGTCCCGATGGTCAAAAAATTGTCACCACTTCCAGGGATAAAACCGCTAGATTATGGAATTTATCAGGTGAAACTTTACAGGTATTTAAGGGACATAAAAGATCGATAGATGCAGCTAGTTTTAGTCCCGATGGTCAAAAAATTGCCACCGCTTCCCGGGATGGTACGATTAAAATCTGGGATTTATCAGGTAAAATTATCTTGAGTTTAGGTCAAGAAAATATTGAGGCTTTTTATAGTGTTAATTTTAGTCCCGACGGTCAAAAAATTGCCGGAGCAGCGGCAGATAAAACTGCTAAAATTTGGGATTTACAGGGAAATTTAATAGCTACTTTCCGGGGACATCAAGATTTTGTCAACAGTGTGAATTTTAGTCCTGATGGCAAGTTTATAATTACTGCATCTAGTGACGGTAGTGCTAAAATTTGGGGAATGCAAGGGGAAGAAATAACTACTCTCAGAGGACATCAAGAATCAGTTTTTACTGCTGTATTTAGTCAAGATGGAAAACAGGTGGTAACTGGATCGAGTGATGAAACTGCTAAAATTTGGCAACTGAACAATTTAAATCAAGCTCAGGCCGATAATATCAGTGTTAGCATTAATTCCCAGGGCAGTATTATCGCTATTGCTAACAAAGATGGTCAAATTACTTTACTCGATTCCCAGGGAAAAAAAATTAGAGAATTTGCCACAAAAATGCGCTCAATCTATAGTATAGCTTTTCATCCCGATAGTAATCAGATAGCGATTACAGGAAGAAATGGAAAAGTACAAATCTGGAGTCAAAAAGGAACAATGCTTCAAGAATTTACTGCTAGTCAAGTACCGATTTATAGTCTTGCTTTTAATGGAGAGGGAACAGCAATAATCACGGGAACAAGCGAGGGAAAAATTCAATACTGGCATTTAAGCAATCATCGGCCTCAATTAATTAATTCCTGGACAGCCGATGATAATATTATCTATGATTTGGTGTTTTCTCCCGATCATCAAAAAATTGCTACTGCTACTCGGGGAAAGATTAAAATTTGGGATTTACAGGGCAATCTTTTCGAGGAGATTAAAACTGATTCTTTTCCCGTTTATGGAGTTAGTTTTAGTCCCGATGGTGAAAAAATCGCCGCTATTTCAAGGGATGGTACAGCTAGACGCTGGGACAGGGACGGAAATTTGCGCTCGGAGTTTAAAATAGAAGAAGATATCGTCTATGGGATCACTTTTAGTCCTGATAGCCAAGAGATTGTGATTATTGCTAGGGATGGTCAAAAGCATCGATGGCCTTTAGAAACAGAATATAATTATTTACAAAAATTGCTCGATCGAGGTTGTCTTTGGTTAGAAGATTATCTCGGGAATCGTCCCGAAAAACGAGAAGCTCTATCCCTGTGTACTAGGAAAATAAAACCATTCACATTTTAAACTTGGTTTGACTGGGTGGGGGGTGAAGGTTAAATTAATTAGTTAATTTCTTGATCTCTTCGGTTTGTCTTATGCAACGGACAGGGTTATAAGGGATGAAACCCTTATAGAAACAGACATTACTGCGATTTTTGTCAATTGTTTGCAATCTGGAGCGAACTAATCAATTAAATCTCTTGCCAGATCAGGATTTAGTCGATTTATGCCTCCATATAGAATCATACCAAGTAACGAAGAACCCAACATTTTTGGTTTTAACGCTAGAATTTTATCTAATGACCTTTTGTCAACGAGAGAGTCCGGGTATAATCATTGTCTTTGTGTCTTTGCTACTCTAAAAATTTCTTGAGCTGTTGCTGAACCGACAAAACGCCAGTGCCAAGGTTCATAACTAACACCTTGGAAATTGTTTTTCGGAAATGATAGTTCAAAGCCATATTGAGCAGCGTGAACTTCTAGCCAGCGATAGGCTTCAGTAGAGTCGAATGTCAATTTGAGGATAGTATTAGGACTTTTACCGTCACCAACATCGAGAGCATAGCCTGTATGATGTTCGCTGAAACCTGGAGGCGCACTCAGTTTAGAGGCTGCTTTCTTGCTTCCTTGGCGTTGAATTTGTCGCTCAAACAGCTTTTTTTGATCGGCAACTGAGCGAAAGCCAGAAACAGGAACGATCTCAATTCCCTCTTGTTGAGCGGCTAATTGCATCTGTTTAAACATCTCTGCCGCTTCTCGATTTAGATATGCTTTACGTTCGTAGAAAATACCAATTTCCACTAAATCATTAGCATTTTCTTCGTATTTTATATGAAAAGGAATTTCAGTTTGGTTAGGAAGTGAAAGTACAGTGTAATTCTTGGGAGGGGGAGCATCTCACCTTTGTAACCCCTAAATCAGGTTTTTATGTCAAGCTATTTTGAAAGCCTTGCTAGAAAACAGTTTTAGGGATAAGTATAATTACTCACTTGCATAAATGAGATGCTCCCTTGGGAGGTGGCGAAGATAGTGAATAGATATCATCAGCACCAGTAACCATGGGCGAAGGAACTGGCAAAGCTTTGGATGTATTTGCCAAAGGATAAGGTCGCTGTAAGGGAGGCGTTAGAGTATTTTTAGGGATAGAAGCAGGAGAAATTAGAGAAGTAGAAGAAACTGAAGGCGAGGTAGAAACTATCGCAGTGGTTGGCGGTTCAGCAGGCTGTTTAAACCCTAAATAAATCGATACACCCATTACAACAATTATAGGAATAATAAAATATTGAAAAGCTGAAATAAAAGATTTCATATTAGTTGTAGTAATTGTGTGCAGTTACTTATTGTCACACTAGAGCTAGTCAGAACTAATTAATTGATCAGCAGCAATCCAGCCTGTCTTACCGGACTGAGGATGATAGACTTTGTACCACTGATAACCATTTTTATCATAGCTACTACCCAAAATTTGCACACGATCGCCTGTACGGACAGTTCCTACCACCCTATTAGCAGTTCCAGCACCAGAGAGCATATTTTTCGTTCCTGGAGTGCCACTAATTGTAGCATTAGTTCCGCTGGACAAAGTTTTTTCCCACCACGGTATTACTATTACTTTCGTCCTCCGTATTGCTTTCAATTTCGTTATTTCTTCTGGCTCCTTCGGCATTGTTGGCTGCATTGAAATACTGGTAGGATCATTTAAATCATCTAGTTTTTCTAATTCAGCAATTAAATCATCTAGTTTTTCTAATTCAGCAAGTCTGGCTTTTTTTTCTTTAAGTTGTGTTTGTACTTGGGACAGTTGGAACAGATTAATAGTAACACTTATTGTTAGTAAAAATACAGATAATAAAGCTAATGTTAATCGGTTTTTATTCCACCAAATTCTATATTTTTTTCCTCGCGTTAGCTCATATCCTTCATAAGCGCGTGTGGGATCAACTTTATATGCTCTGTTATATTTTTCTAATGCTTGTTGATAGTTTTTAGTGTCAAGATAATCTTCAGCCAATTTAAATAAAGCCGTAAAATGATTAGGATTCAGTTTTGCAATTTGTTCATAAATATCGGAACTAGATAAATTACGATTCTCAGCTATATCTTCGGCCAATTCAAAAAGTCTGCAAGCATCTAAATCAACTTTTTCTAAATCCCAGATAGCCTGTCTTAAAGGATAGCGTTTAACCAACCAATAACGAACTAGCTTAACTTTAATTTTGTAGTGAAATTCTGAATTTTCTACTCTCTCTAAAAATTCCCATTGAACTAAATTTTCTGGAGCTTTATTTAAAGCTTCTGTTATGATAACTCCATATTCTCTGAGCAATTTTAAAGGTTCTTCTGTCACTGAATTATTTTTCTTCTCAGCCATTTTCTCCGCTTGCGCTACTGCTGAAAAAACAACTCTTTCAGGAATCGGTAATCCATCTCGAAACCAAGCTAGTCCTCCTTCAGCAGTTTCAATTGCATCATCGACAATTTTAGTAACATCATCACAGGTAATTTCTGACTTATCCTCTTCTTCAGCTTGTAAAAAAAGAGCATTACATATCACTTGAGTAAAATAAGGATGACCTGAACTCAATTCTAAAATTGCATCGATAGCCTGAGAATCATAGTTTAAATAATGTGCAGCAGGTTTAGTAATTAATGCTTTAGCATCTGATTTTTCTAATAAGCCAATTTCTTGATTGACAGCTTGTCTAAATAAGCTTTTTAAGTTGGTTAAATCTTCTACTCTTCTCCCTATTACTGGAATGATAAATAAATTATTGTATTGACCGATAAGAGTTTCCAGATAAGGAAAAAAAGATTCAACTGGGGAATCAGGTGTTTGATCATTTAAAACATCAAATTCGTCTAATAACCAAACCATTTTTCGTTTCTGCTCTTTTAAGACCTCAATTACTTGAGGTAAAAACTCATCAGAGAAAACCGTTTTATAATTCAAGGACAAAGATTCTGATTGAGGAATATTCAACTTATCAGCAATAGTTGAAGCAAGATTTTGTAAGATACTGTCAAGTGGTAGTCGCGTTTTATCATGCAAATCAAAATAGATAAACACGAACTCACCTAGTCCCACAAAATTAGGAATTTGCATGAGTACAGAAGATTTACCAATACGTCTTTGACCATGCAGCAAAACAACTTGTGTATTTTGTTTGAGATTATCTTCAATAAATCTAAAAAGTTTCCGTCGGCCAAAAAATGACTCTCGGTCATAAATGGGACGACCGACAATATAGGGATTTATGTGCCTTGTTTGTGTTGTCATCATGATAAGGAGTCGTGCAAAATTAATTTCCTAGTGAAGATAGGCAAGAGGCAAGAGACAAGAGGCAAGAGGTGGTTAGATATGTGTAATTAATTTTGCTTAGGTACTTAATAACCCCCCTAATTGCTCAATGATAGATGCTATCTTATCTTTATTTTGCCATAGCCAACGAATAGCAGTATTAACTCTTGTCGTCTGTTGGCGGCTCATTAAATTAAGGAATCCTCTTTGTCGTTTTTTCAACTCCTCTTCCTGGCTATTCTCGATTTGCTTAATCACCCACCACTCCATTATAGATGAGCAGAAAGAATAAGTAGTATTTTCTTCTCCCTCTACCTTCTTTAAGATACCTCGCTCAACCAAATTATTTAATTCTATTTCTTTTTGACTGAAAATCGCTTCAATTCCACCGAGAGCGTATCGATTCCTCCCTAATTTGCCTTCTAATTGGGATAAAGCCAGTAACATTAACAAATTTTGCTCTGTTTCAGTGGACAGTTGCCAAATAGCTTGAAATAAGTGTAAAGTGTTTGTTTGAAATTCTTGAATAAATTTTTTCTCATTAAGGTTATTTCCCGAAACCAATTCTTCATATAATAAGAAACAAGCATTTTGCAGTAAAGCTGGATTACCATCAGCAATTTTACGGATAGCTTGTTTCCAACCCAATAGACTCTCACTTCTATCGAGTAAAAGGTTTACTTCCTGATTAGTAAAAGGCTTAAGATTTTCAAATAAATAACCATTATACCAAGGTGATTTATCAGGTGTAAGTTCTGGACCAATTTGACTCAACCGACGAGATGAAGTCACAACTATCGAGATATTTTGCTCCTCGGATTGAGCCAGGGTACGACACTGACTGACGAAGGTATCTATATCAGCTTTCGTATATTGAGAATTGGGACGTAAGGTTACATCGTAATTATCGATAAGTAAAACTAAAAATTTACCCTGTTCTTTAAGTAAACGCAAGATAATAAGCAAATCATTAACTGTGGCTTCTGGTTTTTCTGAAAGAGTATCAATACTGGTTTTTAAGAAAGAAAAATTATTCTTAATTGTTACTAAAATATTGCGCCAAAAATCAGAAATCTTAAAAGGTTCCAGGCTTTGACAGTCAATGAATACAACAACTGCTTGGTTATAATCTTGTCCGCATTGTTCCCAGATAATAGGATATGTTAGCAGTTTTAAAAAAGATGATTTGCCCATACCCGGACCACCCCAAACCGCTAGAGAACTACGGCTTCTAATCTGATGCAATGCTCTCCTGATTAATGTCTTTCTTCCAATGAAATTTTCAGGAGTAACTCGTTGACCAATAGTGAAAGGATTTGAAGGCATGATCATTTTTTTAGACCCGATTGGAAAAATCAAGGAAGAATGCTTACCCAGTTTGATATTGAGGCTTTAATCTCCCAACCACCAAATCTATTATAGAACCCATTTGGTATCTTTTATAATGTAGATGCTAGGCTGAAAAGGTGAAGCGAAAACCTTGTCCATTATAGGTTTCAGGGAAGAGAGTCTGTAGCCTGTTTAACGGCAATACTTTGGTCTGAACCCCGTCAGTGAATGCGCCACCGTCTAGTCGTCCCCGAAAATCAATAGAGGAGTAAGCTAAAATGTACTCAAGTAGTATGACGAATGAAGAGTAGTCTATCGCAGAACCGCTATTGCCAAAGAAGAAATTGACTGGCCCCCCCGAAAGGGACAAAACGACAGATTTTAGATGGGATTTTCTATCAACTCAAAAATGGCTGTAATTGGCGGGAATTCCCGAAAGATTTCTCTCCCTACTCCACCATGTTCTGGCATTATAAACAGTGGAAAAGTCAGGGAATCATGGTTCTTCGGTTTGTGTTATGCAATGGACGGGGGTTATAAGGGATGGAACCCTTATTTATATAGAAAGACATTTGGCAATTTTTGTCAATTGTTTTCGATCTAGAACGAACTAATCAATTAAGTCTCTTGCCAGATAAGGATTTAGTCGATTTATGCCCCCCTATCAAACCATACCAAGTAACGAAGAACCATTTCTTGGGTAATTATTGCCTAACCCACCCGCTCAATAATCTTAACTTTTAATCCGATGAGGGGGGATTTTCTGCGCTTGGCGATCGAGTTTCTGGGGGAGTATCTTCTCCGATAGTTTTTTCTGGGGGCAAATCTTCCTCTGGGGGGGAATTTTCTTCCCTTTGTGATCGAGTTTCTGGGGGAGTATCTTCTCCGATAGTTTCTTCTGGGGGCAAATCTTCCTCGGTAACTTCAATAATCACCGTTTCGCTAACGGCAATAGTTTCGACTTCAACAGTTGCGACAGGTTCAGTCGGGGGAATTTCTTGGGCATTTTCGGAAGGGTTGATCTCTTCCGTTGCCAAATCAAAATCATCGAAATCATCGAAATCATCGAAAGTTTCATCATCATCAATAATTTCTGCGGCTTTTTCCCCAATTTCTGTCACTGATTCTGTAATAGTTTCCCCGATAGCCGCCGCTTTTTCTATAACGGGGTCCACCGTTTCTTGAGCTTTTTCCTCAATTTCTGTCACTGATTCTGTAATAGTTTCCCCGATAGCCGCCGCTTTTTCTATAACGGGGTCCACCGTTTCTTTAACCGTTTCTTTAACTTTTGCCGCTACTTTCTCAGCTTTAGCTTTAGTTTTAGGGGATTGAGAGGGAGTAACTTTCCCCAGACGATTGCCTAACCAACCGACAATAGTAAATAATTTAACCGGTTTGTCGGGATAAAAAAGTGCTTGTCTGAGTTTGAGAGTTTGCCAAGCGAAAGCAATAAATAATATGGCTGCGGCAGCTTGTCCGAGGAGGATAGCGCCTGTAATCCTTCCCGCGCACAACCAGAGGACAAGGGCATAGAATAATCCTACCGCACTCCAGAGAAAATCATCTTGACGGTGGCGATCGGGGGCGATAAAAGCGGTGGTGAGGAGGTAGAGACTACTCAATCCCACAACGACCGCTAGGATATAGGGCAACATTTGCGATTCTCCTTTGACATTTCCTTTTTTATTGTGCGTTATTTGGGGTCGATCGAGTCTATTTTTTGATTAATTTGGGAAATTATCGAGTCATATCGTCTTTAACTGTGTTGATGAATAGCCAGCGTCAATATTAGAAAATTCTGGGTTTATCCTCTGCTGCTGGTGCTGATCAGATTAAACAAGCTTTCGGAGCAAACAATTAAGTTTTGAGATTTAACAAGCAAAGAGGAATTAGGAACCCTTGATCAACCCACAGACAAACTGCTATCTTTAGTAATTAGTGCCGATGAGAAATATTTGATTATTGTTAGGGCTGACAAAACTATAAAAATCTGGCAGAATAAAGCGTTTCTCCCCTAGATGAGCTGCGTTTTTGCGACTGAAATCCTTACTTCGGCAAAGTTTTATTTATACTTCACCTTGACGAGAAACGCTGGCAGTAGGATAAAATAGTAAAATTAAGACAATTGTTCCGAGGATTCTGCCTAATTTATTTAATCCTAACTAACGTTTTTTAATTAAACTCAATCCCGCAGCAATTAAGCCTAAACCCAATAATCCCCAAGTGCTACTAGGTTCGGGAATTCCTAAGGCTTTCAGTGCCAATTGACCGATTAATTGATGACTGCGGGTGGTGGGATGAATATTATCCCAAAAAAGGTATTCATTCGGATTAGGACAAACTTGGATAGGTTGCACGGGAATTCCGTCTTGAATGGTACTTAAACAAGCTTGATCAACATTAGTAAATTCGTACTCAATGGGACGATTGCGAGCATCGGCAAACAGGGAAAAAATGTCAAGGGAAGTAATTTCAATACTGGGGATATTTTGCGATAAACTACTCAAAGTGAAGGCCAGTAAGCCGTTATGAGATTGGGTGATTAGACTAAGATTGCTGGAGTTAGGAGTTGATAAGGTGGCGGGTAATTGCCCTAAATCCGGTAAATTGGGAATGAGAAAATTTCTAGCACCAGCATTGTAAAGATCAATAATATAATCGCCGATATTGTCAACGGAATCACTCACATTGATTGGCTGATTACCAAGATAATCATTCGCACCACCAAAGACAATATACAAAGCATCAGAGTCCACGGCTGGATTTGTCAACAAGAAACCGCCTACTTGTTGTTCAATGCCGGGCAAGCCGGGATCTACTGTGTTAGCATTGCCGGTAGTGGCACCAGCGATAGCAAAATTTGTCTGTAGAGTGGGGGTGAGTCCTAGGGATGTTTGCAGATATTCTACCCAAACTATACCATTAGAAAATCTTTGGTCGTAGGGAGGCTGGGGGGCAATTCCTCCAGAGGCAATAAAAAATCGCCCAGCATCGGAGAGACTATCCCCAAAAACAAATGCCTGGCTAAAGGCATTCGCTGCGGTGGGGACGCAAAAGGAAAGAATGACAAAACCTGTAACAGACAGAGATTTTTTCAGATGGTTATTGAACATAAAATAGATGGGATTCTACCCTAGATCAATTAGCGTGTTCTGCACAAATTAACATATTTTGGCTCAAAAAGCTTTTTTTGTAAGATATTTTTAACAAATCCGCTCAAGGGTTTTTAAAGTTAAGAATTTAACTTTTGCTATGATTGACTTAAACCCGACAGCTAGTTGATAGCAGAACAGTAGCTGGGGGTCTAGAGATGAGGCCAAATCCCGTCACACTTCCTCTTGATGAGCAACGTTGTCTTAAATTATCAAAATCGAAACTTATGCCGACAATATTTTATTGGGGAGAAGATGAATTTGCTATTAACCAAGCGGTGAAAAATCTGCAAGCAAAACTTCTTGATCCCAATTGGATACAGTTTAATTATGATAAAATCAACGGCGATCGCAATGAGGCAATTATCGAGGCCCTCAATCAAGCGATGACTCCAGTTTTCGGCATGGGAAATCGTTTAGTTTGGTTAGCTGATACGGTTATTTGTCAACAATGTTCCGAGGATATTTTCCAGGAATTACAGCGCACTTTGCCCAATTTACCCGAAAATTCCTATCTGTTATTAACCAGTGCCAAAAAACCCGACTCCCGCTTAAAATCGAGCAAGTTTATCCAAAATCAGGCGGAGGTTAAAGAATTTGAACTAATTCCGCCTTGGAAAGTCGAGGAAATTGCCCAAAGAGTTAGGGAAATTGCCAAAGAAGTGGGAGTAAAATTAACTCCCGATGCGATCGAACTCTTAGCGGAAGCGGTGGGAAATAACAGCCGCTTGCTGTGGATGGAGTTAGAAAAACTGCGTTTATTTAAAAATAATTCGGCGGGAACTATTGACAAAAAGGACATTTTAAGCTTAGTCAACGCCAGCAATCAAAGCAGCTTACAGTTAGCCAGTGCTATTTTAAAACGGGAGACAGGCAAGGCCCTCGAATTAGTCAATGAATTATTAAATCGCAACGAGAACCCCCTAGGTATCACCGCCACCCTAGTGGGTCAATTTCGCACTTGGGCAATAGTGAAATTAAAAATTGAAGAAGGAGAAAAAGACGACAAAAATATCGCCGCCGCCGCCGAAATTGCCAATCCCAAGCGACTGTATTTCATTCGCAAAGAGATACAATCCTTTTCTTCTAAGCAACTTCTGGCCACCTTGCCCATACTTCTTGACTTAGAATATCGTCTCAAGCGGGGTGCAGAACCTTTGGCAACTTTGCAAACCAAAATTATCGAACTTTGTTGTTTATTGGTGACTTAATACTCTTCCTTGCTTTTCAGAAATCCTCTAGAATAAGATTCTATAGACTTCAAACTTCTCAATAACCACAATGACCGATGATGCCATCCCTAGTCTAAATTTAGCCATCGCTAGTTTAGCGACAAGTAATCATTTCGCCCGTTGGGTGACGAAAGCACCCCTACCCGGGGGATATGTGCATCATGACTGTGAATGGACCGAGAGTCTAACCACGGAATGGATGGCATGGCAGGAAATGTTCTGTCTGCAAAAAATGCCGACCTTGCCGATGTTAGAGCAATTAGAAGCAAATTCTCGACCTAAACTGACTCTTTCGGGAGAAGGCGGCAGTTATGGCGGTCAATTAATGCAGAAACTAGGTATTAGTCTCTGGCAATGGTTATTTCAAGCATCAATTAGTCAAAGTTTCGCCCAAAGTCAGGGAATCGCCCTCGGCAAAAATCAGCCCCTGCGAATTCGCTTGGAATGTCGCAATCCCCATTTAATTCTGCTGCCCTGGGAAATTATGCAGCAAGCAGGTAAACAGGCCATATCTCTGCATCCGAATATACTCTTTAGCCGCACCAGCAGCGATGTGGAACCACTGCCACCGATAAAATCGAGTAATAGTCTCAATATTCTCTTAGTTATCGGCGAAAAACAGATTAAAACCGCAGCTAGTTCCCGCAATCTCACCGCCATTAATACGGGTGGAGAAACTAATTCCGACCAGGCACTGGAATCCGAGGCCGCCAATCTCATCCGGGCCATCTCCCCCGGGGGCAGTAGTTCCCCCCCTCAGATTTCCTATTTGGGAGTGAAAGTCAAAGTCGATACCCTAATTCGACCCGAGGCCGAAGAACTGACCAGGGCCTTGGATACGGGTAAATATCAAGCTTTTTTCTACGCCGGTCACGGAATGGCCGCCCCCAATGGCGGTTCCCTATTTCTGCGGCCGGGGGAACAGCTAAATGGGACGGAGTTAGCCCAAGCTTTGGTGAGAAATCAAGTTATTTTAACGGTTTTTAATGCCTGTTGGGGTGCTTATCCCGCTAAATCGGGTCAGGAGATGATCCCCCGCAGCAGTCTGGCGGAAGTCTTGATTCACCACGGCGTTCCCGCAGTTTTGGCCATGCGAGATGCGATCGCAGATCGCGAGGCCTTGAGTTTTATCGAAGTTTTTACCCGCACCCTCTTCGGGTTCAAAGACAAAGAAGCGCAGATGTCCACGTTGTTTCCCGGTCCGAGAGTCCCTATTGATCAGGCCGTTCGTATCGCCAGGCAGCAATTATTAACCCTCTACAAGTACAATCAACCCGCTTGGACTTTGCCGATTCTCTATATGCACCCAGAATTCGACGGGCAATTGCTGCAAACCCTTGATGAGACTCAATCACCGACGGTTATGCCCAATGTCTCCAGAACCATGCCCGCCGCTTTCTTATACTATCTCGATCGTCCCGAAAGAAAATGGTCAATCCGTGGTGGTGGCATGAATATAGGACGGGACATGGAAAATGATCTACAGATTACTGAAAAATGGGTTAGTAAAAACCATTGTCGGATCATTTGCCGTAAAAAACCCGATGATTCAGACTATCAATACTTTCTCGAAGATTTCTCCCGTTTTGGTACTTTTATCTATCAAGATGGCCACTGGAAACAGGTACATAACCAAGAAGTTCCCCTAGAGTCCGGTTTACAGATTCGCTTCGGCAGTTACCAAGGCCAAATCCTCGCATTTGTGGTGGAATAATTAGGGTTGGCTGAAAAAGTTTGTCGTCGGGTGTGGGGAAGTGGGGTGTGGGGTGTGGGGTGTTGGGGTTTTGGGGTGTTGGGGTTTTGGGGTGTGGGGTGTGGGGTGTGGGGTGTGGGGTGTGGGGTGTGGGAAGAATAAATAAAAATAATCTCCTGTCTCCTGTCTCCTGACTCCTGCCTCCTGACTCCTGACTCCTGTCTCCTGGCTTCGTTAACTAACTTTTTGCTTCCTCTTTAAGGGAATAAATTGGTTTAAACCAACCTTTGCGCCAGAAGTAGAAAATCAAGCCTCCCGCTACGGCTAACATGACTAACCAGACCATGAAATAACTCCATTCTCCTTTTAATTCTGGCATATTCTCGAAGTTCATGCCATAGACACCAACGATAAAAGTTAAGGGAATAAAAATCGTCGAAATTACGGTTAAAAACTTCATAATTTCGTTTAATTTATTGCCCATAGTGGACATATAAACATCCATCAAACTCGCCGCTAATTCTCGATAAGCTTCGATAATTTCCAGAATTTGAATGACGTGGTCGTAGGAATCCCGAAAATAAATTTGTACCTCATCGCTGACTATACCATGATGGTCACGCATCAGTAAATGTAGGACATTTCGCATCGGCCAAATTAAGCGACGCAGTGCCAATAATTCCCGACGGACATCATAGATTTCCTGCATTGTATCTCGATCGGGATGACTAATAATCGCATCTTCCAACGCTTCAATCCGATCTTCGTAGTGTTCTACCACGGGAAAATAACCATCGATAATCGTATCTAATAATAAATAGGTTAAATAATCCGCCCCCGATTTCCGTACTCGTCCCTGGGAAGTGCGAATTCGATCTCTCACTATCTCAAAACAGTCCTGTAATTCCTCCTCTTGAAAACTTAAAAGATAGCGTTTTCCCAAGACAAAACTCACCTGTTCCGTATCAAAACCGCTTTCATCTTCTTTCAGTCGCACCATCTGAGAAATCACTAACAATTGATTGTTATAGTCCTCTAACTTCGGTCGCTGCGGCACATTAACCACATCTTCTAATAACAAAGGATGCAGATTAAAAATTTCTCCCACCTGTTTTAAAACCGTCTCACTACCTAACCCTTGAATATCCATCCAAGACACGGTATTTGTGCCAATATAGGGGGCGCAAGCATTGGGAGTAATATCCACCTTGCGAATGGCGTTATCTTCATCGTAGTCGATTAAAATAATCCGCGAGGGTTTGGCATCTGGTTCAATAATTAATGTCCCTGGTTCACTACCCGGTTCATCATAAAAATAATCGAAGTAGTCTTCTTCCTCGTCTCCATCGGTATCGGGACGATTGTTGACGAATATATCGGGTTGTAGTTGGGTCATAAGCTTACAACAATCTGGCTAATTTGGGCAATCAGAAAACAGAGAAGTTAAAAAATTTAATTTGCCTAAAGTTACTATCTATCGCCATGAGATTACAGTAAACTGAAGATTGTTTACTGATTTATTCCCTCCTGATGATTGTCAACGATCAGATTAATCGGGAGAATTAGCCATCTTGACGGCCAAAATTTATGGAATCCGCCTCTTTTATTCCCCGTCTAGTTATCCCCGTCGGTGATCCCGCCGGGATCGGCCCTGAAGTGGTGTTAAAAGCGATCGCCGATTCCCCCATCTCGTGCAGTTGTCAGATTACTCTAATCGGCACAAGAACGCTTCTCGAAAAAGCCTATCACGATCCCCATCTTCTCGATCGCTTTTCTCTGATCGATTTGCCCTACAATCAAGAAAAAATCGTTTGCGGGCGTGGGGATGCCCACAGTGGTGAAATCAGCTTTCTTTACCTGCAAGAAGCCATAAAACGCACCCTCAAGGGCGAATTTGATGGTATTGTCACCGGTCCGATTGCCAAATCCTGTTGGCAGTTGGCCGGTTATGATTTCCCCGGTCAAACGGAGGTTTTAGCTACCATGCCGGGAATTAACCGTTATGGGATGCTATTCGTCGCTAAATCCCCTCACACCGGCTATAACTTACGCACTCTCCTCGCCACTACCCACATCCCCCTGCGAGAAGTTCCCGATGCCCTTAACCCCGATCTGATGACCCGAAAACTAGATCTATTGATCGAGTCTTTAAAGCTAGATTTCGGCATCGATCGCCCAAAAATCGCCATATCCGGCCTTAATCCCCACAGTGGCGAAGCGGGAAAACTGGGAAGGGAAGAAAAGGACTGGTTACAGCCTTGGCTAGAGTCAATGGCGCAAAAATACCCGCAAACCCAATTAATCGGCCTTGTCCCCCCCGATACGCTTTGGGTGGAACCGGGGCGCGCTTGGTTTAGCGGTGCAGGGCAACCCGCCGACGCATATCTGGCATTATACCACGATCAAGGCCTAATTCCCGTCAAATTAATGGCTTTTGACTGTGCTGTTAATACTACCATCGGTTTGCCTTTTGTTCGCACCTCTCCAGACCACGGGACGGCTTTTGATATCGCCGGTCTTGGCATCGCTAGACCCCAGAGTATGCAAGCGGCGATCCAATTAGCGATCGAATTATGTCAGCAGCGGGACAGCCGGAGAACTAAACTAGAGATATAGCGCTCGATAGGAGACAATTGGGATATGGGTATCGCTTCAGTTAACCCTGCCACTGGAGAAATTCTCAAGACTTTTACCCCTCTAACCTCGGAGGAATTGGCGGCGAAATTGGCCCTAGCTGAGGCCACTTTTCAGCAGTATCGCCGGACCGCCATCAGTGAACGGGGACAGTGGTTACGGCAAGCGGCGGATATTTTGGAACGGGATCAGGTGGCATTGGCTAAAACCATGACTTTAGAAATGGGGAAACCGATCAAATCAGCGATCGCAGAAGTCCTCAAATGTGCCTTGGTTTGTCGTTTTTATGCCGATAATGCCGCCGGTTATCTAGAAGATGTGTTGATTGCCACCGATGCTAGTCGCAGTTTTGTCCGTTATCAACCGTTAGGGGTAATTTTAGCGGTTATGCCCTGGAATTTCCCTTTATGGCAAGTATTTCGCTTTGCTGCCCCCGCTTTAATGGCGGGAAATGTCGGCCTACTCAAACACGCTTCTAATGTCCCCCAATCAGCTTTAGCGGTGGAAAGAATTTTATTAGAAGCCGGTTTTCCCGAAGGTGCTTTTCAAACTCTTTTGATCGGGGCCGATCGCGTTAGTGATTTAATTAACGATGAACGGGTAAAAGCCGCCACTTTAACCGGTAGTGAACCGGCGGGGATGAGTTTAGCAGCCGCCGCGGGAAAACAGATCAAAAAAGTGGTTTTGGAGTTGGGAGGTAGTGATCCTTTTATCGTTTTAGATACTGCCGATATCGAGGCGGCAGCGGCTACGGCAGTGACGGCGCGATTGTTAAATAATGGTCAGACTTGTATCGCCGCTAAACGGTTTATTGTTATGGAAACTGTCGCCGCTCAATTTGAACAGTTATTAGTGGCCAAATTCCAAGCTTTAAGAGTGGGTGATCCCCTCGATGAAACTGTTGATATCGGTCCTTTGGCCACGGTATCGATCGTCTCGGAAATTGCCCATCAAGTCGAAAAAACCGTCGCTATGGGTGGTAAAGTCCTTGTGGGGGGTCAACGTTTAGAGGGAAAAGGTAACTTTTATCTACCAACGATTTTAACCGATATTCCTGTCGGTTCTCCGGGGGAAAAAGAGGAATTTTTTGGACCGGTGGCTTTACTATTTCGAGTCAAAAATATCGATGAAGCGATCGCTTTAGCTAATGATAGTCCCTTTGGTTTAGGTTCTAGTGCTTGGACGAATAACCCCGCAGAAATTGAGCGTTTAATTACCGAAATTGAGGCCGGTTGTGTGTTTATTAACGGTATGGTTAAATCCGATCCTCGCTTGCCCTTTGGGGGTATTAAACGTTCTGGTTTTGGACGGGAATTAAGTGTCGAAGGTATTCGCGAATTTGTCAACGTTAAAACTGTTTGGATTAAGTAAATCAGTAGGGTGGGTTAGCAACGCGTAACCCACCACCATAACCAAAATCACCCACCACAATTGTCGGTGCGTTACGCTATCGAAGAGCGCACCCTACGGATTAAAAATATGCCGCGCATTTTTGATCATATTGAGTCCCATTTATGGCCAATTTTACAGAAAAGGGGCTGATTTTTGTGTGGGTTATTTTAATTTGCGCGGTTGGCAGTAACCTTTACACCTTTAATACCTTTCACCTTGATGATGAGCTAAGGCCATTTGATAACAAGAAATGGGGGATACTCCTTTTAATCCTTGTCCTCAGTCATTTCTTCCCAAATAGCAACGACTATACTAATAGGTAAAAAAACAACAAGAAAGGGAATATAAATTAAAGTTATTAATAAATCAATCAAAAAAATTAGGTCTCGAATATTATATTTACAAAAACGAAATAAGCCATTTTCAAATTGATTCCACAATCGGTAAAGCCACCTCATACTAAATCCGTTGAGTATAGGCTACTTAGGGCTTGCTGAATAAATCTAAAAACCTTGTTGGATAAGACTTTTGGACTTTTTTCCCCTCAAAAAGTACCAGATATGGGAGTGATCAGGGGTAAATTCAGGGACTTTTTCCCTGAAAATTAGGTAATTGACCCC
>NZ_JAPZRB010000260.1:0-8991 GCF_027531105.1 Microcystis sp. LE18-22.4A | reverse complement strand
CCATCACAAACATGACAGCAGTGAAGAAAATGTAATCTCGTCCGCTGCTCCAACGCTCTTAGAAGTTCTTCAGGAAATTACCGCCAGAATCAGGAGTTTTCTATGAATGAACTAAAAGGAATCAGTATCAATAAACTGATTGAATATCTTTCCACCAACACTTTAGCCGAATTTAATGCCTATACTAGATTTAAGGAAATGGCAGCTAATGGCAACCCAGAAGAAGGATTGAAAATCTTGGCTAAATTTGATAAGTAGGTAGGCGTTAAAAGTTGTCAGATCCCCCCGCCTATCGGCACCCCCCTTATCAAGGGGGGCAGGGGGGATCAAACCTAAAATCCATTTTTAATTTAATTATAACCAGCTACTTAATTAATATACAGTATAAAGCATTAATTATCATCAAAAAATCACCAAACTAGAAGCGTAGGTGAAGGGATTGATGGATTGCGCCGCGCTTTAGTTATAGCAGGTAGTGAAAGCCAATTAATTAGCCTTTGGAAAGTATCTGATGAAGCGACTAAAGATTTAATGGTCGCCTATTATGGACGCTTACAAAAAGGAGAAGGACGCAGTGAAGCTTTACGACAAATTCAACTAGGAATGCTCAAGGGTGAGAAGCAAAAACATCCTTTTTATTGGGCCAGTTTTATTCCTTCTGGTGATGCAACTTCGATGACATTTGACTGAGTAAGGGTTAGGAGTTAAACTTAGGGGTAAAATTATTGGTATCACAAACAATTACTAGGAGGGTCACACAATGGCAACATTTACAGAAAACGACCTCAAAGAATTAAAAGACTTTATTTTAGGACAATTCAAAGAAGTTAATAGCAAAATAGACAAGTTATCTGAAGAAGTGAATAACTTAAGAGTTGACCTAGCAAATGTTAAAGGAGAATTAACAGGCGTGAATAAACGCCTAGATAACTTGGAATTTACTAATCGAACCATCTTTGTTGCTATTGTTACTGCACTAATGGCAGGATTAGTTAAGTTATTTTTCCCAAATTTTCCTACTATACTATAAATAAATTTCTCTGAGAAAACGGATTTTTTGAAAAAACCCGTTTTCTGAAATTGAATTCAAAATAGGAAATAGCGCTGGGCCATAGGTAAAACCGTGGCGGGTTCACAGATTAATAATTCCCCGTCAGCACGCACCTCGTAGGTTTCAGGATTAACTTCCATGCGCGGCAAAGCGTCATTTAGCTTCATACTAGCCTTACTGATATTGCGCGTATTCGACACTGCCACGGCGGTTTTTTTCAGCTTTAACTTCTCAGGAATGCCCGCTTTCATAGCATATTTAGAAACAAATGTCAAGGAAGTTTTGGCGATCGCACCACCAAAAGAGGCAAACATGGGACGCATATAAACCGGTTGGGGTGTGGGAATACTGGCATTAGCATCGCCCATTTGCGCCCAGGCGATTAAACCGCCTTTCAGGACAATTTCCGGTTTTACGCCAAAAAATGCCGGTTTCCAGAGAACCAAATCGGCTAATTTGCCCACCTCGATGGAACCGACATAATCGGAGACACCATGGGTAATAGCAGGATTAATCGTATATTTAGCAATATATCGTCTTGCCCGCAGATTATCATTCTCTCCCGTTTCCCCGGTCAGTCTGCCTCGTTGTACCCGCATTTTGTGGGCAGTTTGCCAAGTGCGGATAATTACTTCTCCCACCCGTCCCATCGCTTGAGAATCGGAGGAAATGATGCTAAAAGCCCCTAAATCGTGGAGAATATCCTCGGCGGCAATAGTTTCGCGGCGGATGCGGGATTCAGCAAAAGCCACATCTTCGGGAATACTCCGGTCTAAATGATGACAAACCATCAACATATCGAGGTGTTCCTCTAAGGTATTCGTCGTATAGGGACGGGTGGGATTGGTAGAGGAGGGTAAAACGTTCATTTCCCCGCAAACCCTGATAATATCGGGAGCATGACCACCGCCGGCCCCTTCCGTGTGATAGGTGTGAATGACGCGATTTTTAAAAGCGGCGATAGTGGCCTCAACAAAACCGGCCTCATTGAGAGTATCGGTATGAATCGCCACCTGCACATCGTACTTATCGGCCACGCTTAAACAGGTATCAATGGCTGCCGGAGTGGTTCCCCAATCTTCATGGAGTTTTAAGCCAATTACCCCCGCTTTTACCTGTTCCGCTAGTCCTTCCGGCTGACTGCTATTGCCTTTACCCAAAAAACCCAAATTCATCGGGAAAGCTTCGGCCGCCTCTAGCATTCGATAGATGTTCCATTCTCCCGGGGTGCAGGTGGTGGCATTAGTTCCCGTTGCAGGTCCGGTCCCACCACCAATCATTGTGGTAATCCCCGACGCAATCGCTGTCTCAATTTGTTGGGGACAGATAAAATGAATATGAGCATCAATCCCCCCTGCTGTCAAAATCATCCCTTCCCCGGCTAATGCCTCGGTAGCAGGACCGATAATAATATCGACATTATCTTGAATGTGGGGATTACCCGCTTTACCGATTTGATAAATTTTGCCGTCTTTAATGCCCACATCGGCCTTAACGATGCCCCACCAGTCGAGAATTAAGGCATTAGTAATCACTAGATCCACCGCCCCATCTTCCCTAGAAATGGGGGATTGGCCCATCCCATCGCGAATTACTTTACCGCCGCCGAATTTTACCTCATCGCCGTAGCTGGTGAAATCTTTTTCGACTTCGATAAATAATTCCGTGTCTGCCAGGCGAACTTTATCTCCGATGGTGGGGCCGTAGGTTTCAGCATAGGTGCGGCGATCGATGCGATAATTCATAGGGGTAATTCTCTCAAATCGACATTGATTATAAGCTGTCAAGCATTTAAATTGCTTGTTGAGACGAGGCAAGAGGCACTCTTGCAAGAGGCAACCCCCCCCTTGCCCCTCCGACCCCCCCGATGTCGGGGGGTTGGGGGGGTGGGGGAGATTCAGCTAATCTAAGGATAGGCGGTTAAGATACGTCTTAGCTTACGATCGATTTTCCGGCAATTATCGCTTTTTGGGGATTTTCTTCCATTTTTAATCTGGCTCGTTTTCGAGGATTTCTTTGGCTTTCAGTAAAGCTTGGTGATGTTCTTCGGTAACGGTGGGATATTTTAAACCAAGGGATTCGAGGGTGTGATAAATAACCGCCCCCACAGCTAAACGGGTAAACCATTTGCGATCAGCCGGGATAATATACCAGGGGGCCCATTCGGTACTGGTATGATTGAATACCTCCTCGTAGGCTTTCATGTAATCACCCCAAAAAGCTCTTTCTTTGACATCATTTTCAGAAAACTTCCAGTTTTTTTCAGGGCGATCAATTCTTTCCAAAAATCGTTTTTTCTGTTCTTCTTTAGAAACATTGAGAAAGAATTTCAGGACAATAACCCCATTGTTAACCAGATATTTTTCAAAATTATTAATCTCCTCAAAACGTCGATGCCAAACTTTCTTGGTTCTGTCTTCCGGGGGGAGTTTTTGCCGTTCCAATAAATTTTGATGGACGCGCACGACTAATAATTCTTCGTAGTAAGAACGATTAAAAATACCGATACGACCCCGCTCCGGTAAGGCTTTATAATATCGCCAGAGATAATCGTGATCTAGTTCTTCGGCCGAGGGAACTTTAAAGCTAAATACCTGACAGCCTTGGGGATTTAAGCCCGACATAACGTGTCTAATCGTACCATCTTTACCCGCCGCATCCATGGCTTGCAGATTAATTAACAGGGCATAGGTATCCTGAGCATAGAGTTTATCTTGAAACTCGGCCATTTTTTCGATCCCCTGTTGCAGCAGCAGCGTGGCATCTTCTTTGGTAATGTAGTCTGGCTTAAACCGGGCATCGTAATCTTTGTGTAGAGAAATTTCTTTACCCGGTGGCACGATTAAGGATTGTAAAAATGCTTGGCGATCAATTTTGCTGACCATGCTCTTCTCCTTGATTATTTTGACCCCTAAGATTACATTGTAGCACTTTTGCTCGGAAAATATCTAACCCTTGAACCGGCGAGTCAAGGATGAAGTGGCAGAAATGACCTAGAAACAAGTATATTTAAATATTCGATTTTAGCTACTCCTCATCTGACGAGAAAGTAAAGAATAATTTTTAGGCGATCGCAAACTCGGTAAACTGTCGCACTTCGGGAGGTTGAAAAGCTAAAACTATCTCACTGCTGGGAATTCCTACGCGCATTAATTCCGTAGCGATACCTGCTTCTGTCCAATCTTCTTCAATATAAATTTTGTTATTTTTTAGACGAAGATAAACAGAAATTGCTTTAATTCGTTTGCCATTTTTCCAGCCAATATTAAACCAAAGATATTGGCTTCTATTATCGTCAAACATCAATATTTCTTCTGTGTCTTGATCGGGTACTTGTGAGGAAATTTCTGCATATTCTGTGAGAATTTTCTTGATTATGTTTTGATAATAATTTAGTTTATCCATTGGACGATTCCTCCTGATTAGTGTCAACAATTAACAATAAAATTTGATACTTTTGCAAGATTATTTGTATGGCAGCTTGAGCGAAAAACTTTTCATAAATTTCTTGTCCGATTAAAAAAATAAAGAAATTAATACATACAAGATATTTATTACAATTTCAACAATTAATCTCGAAAATTGTCCGAACCACAGGTAAGACATGTACCATCATCAGGATCTATGACATTACCCAGACAATCTTCAGCTGTGCAATCTTCCCGCAATACTTCATAAGATTCATTACATACAAGGCAATAAATAGTGTTGCTAGTTGGTTCATTAGGTATTAGTTGAGCTAATCTTGGAATCTGTTCGTCTTCGTAATCTTCCCTAAAACCACTATAACAACTAGGACAGAAATAACGTCTTGTTTTTTTATTAAAATTAAAATATTTATTATTTTCTGAAGGTGTTAATAAATCAATTACAAGGTTTATTTCTAAAGCCAGCCAATTATATAATTCTCTGGTTTCAGAGCTATATAGAACAGATTCAGGTTCATTTTGAATGAATTGTCCTCGAATTTTTATCCACGAGTTTGGCTCTATCAAATAATGACAAATTTCTAGAATTTCAACAAACAGCTCTTTAGTTTTTATATATAATTCAGGATCTACAGTGTGCATAATTATATTTCGCTTGCTTCTCAAATCTTCAAATCTTTGTCGAAAGTTATCTGGTAATCGATCAGTCGATACGGTATTATAAACTTTGACTAAATCCTGTGCATCAATTGTTTTAAATTCACTAAAACGGATATTGCGCTCATGAGATTTACTGGGATAATTACTCGGATCTCCTGAAATTAGTAAATACGGGCTAACTGTAGCAATATGACCTTTTAAGAGAAATTCGGTTCCTTGTTGAATAAGGGAAAGGGCTGTACTCAATGGACGTTGTGCTTGTTTCCAATATTGCTCAGATGACAATTGATCGATTACTTCTTCATTCTCATCGCTATAATACACATTATAAAAATATTCCGCATCCTTAAGTTTTGTAGATAAACTTATCAGCGTACCCCAAGCCAGATTTAAAAAATCAATGCCAGCGGATTTAAAATCATCTCCAGTCGGTACATCTATAATCATAATTTTTCGTACTCACTTTTATCATTTCATTTAAGGCGATTTATTGGTAAATGAGATTGTGTGGCTTTTCATCCCGCTCAAAATGATAGCGAACTTTTTTATTGTGTGGCTTGTACCCGAACTAAACTTGACTATACTTTGTGAGCCTCCGCATAAATCCGTAAAGCGGCGGACATTTTTTGTTCACAATCCTCGCCCTGTGATTGAAACCAAGCTAGGGTTTCGGGATCTACTTGAACAAGAACATTTACTTTCTCTACAGGTTTCCACCACCGCGATTTACTAAAAAACTCCTCGGTTAAGGGCGGAATATCGGATGTGTCGATTTCCTCTTCCGTAAGAGCGTCAACTTTCTCCCAATTCGTCTCGGAGGTATTGTTCATATCGTTTTCGTTCATAGGGTAAAGCTTTACGAAGTGAAATAATACGAATTGTATCTCTACTCGGTTCTGTAAAAACGACAACTACCACTCGGCCATCGAGCGTACCGATTCCTATCAATCGATCTTCGCCATAATTTTCTCGTTCGTCAAGGGAAACTCGAATGGGATGTTCAAATATCCGCTGCACGTCCGCGAAGTCTAGATCGTGCTTGATGATATTCGCTCGGTTCTTTTGTCGATCCCACTCGAATTTCATATTTTTATTTTATCGAGTTGTCATTCCGTATATCGAAAAAAATCCTATAATTGTCGAAAATTCGATCGTTAGAGGGGTCATCTTGATCGAAATCAAAAGAAATCTTTCGCCTCGATCGAAATGACCCATAACCGGTCAACTAACTCAAAACACCTGAAGGAATCCCTAAGATATCCTCAATCTTAGGTAAATCTTCTAGGGGAATTACCCGGCCTTCATCCTCAAAACCAGCGATTTCATTAAAGTTCAAATAGCGGTATAAATCGCCAGCAAAAGGATTAATTTTCTCGGTGACAATTGCCAGGTATTCCTCAACGGTGGGAATGCGTCCTAGCAGCGCACAAACCGCCGCTAATTCGGCGGAACCGAGATAGACTCGCGCATCTTTTCCCATGCGATTATTGAAGTTACGAGTCGAGGTAGAAAATACCGTCGCTCTGTCTTCAACCCGCGCTTGATTACCCATACAAAGGGAACATCCAGGCATCTCGGTACGGGCCCCAGAAGCGGCAAAAATGCCATACATTCCCTCATCGCGCAATTGTTTTTCATCCATGCGGGTGGGGGGACAAATCCACAGTTTAGCCTTAGCAACTCCTGCACCTTCTAATATCTTAGCGGCGGCGCGATAATGACCAATATTAGTCATACAAGAACCGATGAACACCTCATCAATTTTATCCCCGGCGCATTCCGACATTAACTTGATATTATCGGGGTCATTGGGTGCAGCAACAATTGGTTCTTTAATCTCGTTTAAGTTGACGGTGATAATATCCGCATATTCGGCATCCTTATCAGCCTCCATCAGGACAGGATTAGCTAACCATTGTTCCATTTTTGCTACCCGACGTAGGATAGTTTTGGCATCACTATAACCCCGGGCCGCCATATTCTTTAACAGGGCCACATTAGAGCGTAAATATTCCGCCACTGTCTCGGTACTTAACTTAATCGTACAACCGGCGCAGGAACGTTCCGCCGTGGCATCGGTTAACTCAAAAGCCTGTTCTAATTTCAAATCCGGCAGCCCTTCCATCTCCATAATGCGACCGTTAAAAACATTTTTTTTGTTCTGTTTTTCCACGGTTAATTTGCCTTCTTGGATGGCGACGTAGGGAATAGCATTAACAATATCGCGCAGAGTTACACCGGGTTGTAATTCCCCCGTAAAACGCACTAAAACCGATTCCGGCATATCCAAAGGCATTACTCCCAAAGCGGCCGCAAATGCCACTAAACCCGACCCCGCAGGAAAGGAAATTCCCAGGGGAAAACGAGTATGAGAATCGCCTCCAGTCCCCACCGTATCCGGCAATAACATCCGATTTAACCAGGAGTGAATAATGCCATCTCCCGGACGTAAAGCGACCCCACCCCGGGTAGAGAAAAAGTCGGGTAATTGGTGATGAGTTTGAATATCAACCGGTTTCGGATAGGCTGCCGTGTGACAGAAACTCTGCATGACTAAATCGGCGCTAAAACCTAAACAGGCTAACTCTTTTAACTCGTCTCTGGTCATCGGGCCGGTGGTATCCTGAGACCCTACCGTAGTCATAATTGGGTCACAGGAAGTACCCGGCCGCACCCCGGGTAAACCGCAAGCTTTGCCGACCATTTTTTGCGCTAGGGTGTAACCTTTACCCGTGTCATTAGGCATAGTGGGACGGGTAAATAGGGTACTAGCCTCAAGTCCCAAGGCGTGACGGGTTTTATCGGTGAGACTGCGACCGATTAAGAGGGGAATACGACCGCCGGCCCGCACTTCATCCAGAATTGTCTCAGGTTTGAGGCTAAAAGTGCTAATAGTTGCGCCCGCTTCGTTGGTGATTTTGCCTTCGTAGGGATAGATTTTAATCACATCCCCCGTGTTCATTTGGCTAACATCGCATTCAATCGGCAAAGCGCCGGAATCCTCAGCAGTATTAAAGAAGATAGGGGCGATTTTACTGCCTAAAATATAGCCACCAGCACGTTTATTAGGTACAAAGGGAATATCATCGCCAATATGCCAGAGAACCGAGTTAATCGCCGATTTTCGGCTGGAACCAGTCCCGACCACATCCCCCACATAGGCGACCGGATGGCCTAATTTTTTCAATTCGGCAATGGTTTCTAAGGACCCGGGTTGACGGGTTTCTAACATTACCAAGGCATGAAGGGGAATATCAGGCCGGGTGGTGGCATGGGGAGCGGGAGATAGGTCATCTGTATTGGTTTCTCCCTGGACTTTGAAAACGGTGACGGTAATTTCTTTAGCAAGTTTCGGTTTAGCGATAAACCAAGCGCCATTGGCCCAAGCATCGATAACCTGTTTAGCGTAGGGATTGGTGTCGGATAATTCCAAAACCTCGTTAAACGCATCGAATACCAGCAGGGTTTTACTTAAAGCGCTGGCACTGGCAGCGGCGATATTAATATCTCTGGATTTCAGCAGTTCAATCAGAGAATGAACGTTATAACCACCGACCATGGTTCCCAGTAAGTTAACCGCACCCTGGGGGGAGATAACGTTAGATTTTATTTCACCTTTGGCAATTCCTGTTAAAAATCCCGCTTTAACGTAGGCCGCTTCGTCAACTCCGGGGGGAACACGGTCACGCAGCAGGGTCAGCAATTCTCCCCTGAGTTCTTCGGGCGGATTTTTGAGTATTTCGCATAATTCCGCCGTTTGTTGAGCGTTGAGGGGAAGGGGAGGGATACCTAATTTCGCTCGGTCGGCAACGTGCTGATGATACGCTTCTAACATAGGTCTATTGTCTCCTA
>NZ_JAPZRB010000506.1:0-5259 GCF_027531105.1 Microcystis sp. LE18-22.4A | reverse complement strand
ATTGACCAATTTTTCCTTGAACCGTAGGATTGGCTAAATCGGAAATAACTTTCTCGCTATTACTGATATTAGCGAACATGGAAAGACAGAAAAGCGTTTGTTGTTGATCGTAAGTAGGCATTGAAATTTTCTCCAATTGTGAATTGATTAGGCGTATCTTAGACAAATCTAGGTAGGGTTTGCTGAATAATGGTAAAACCCTTTTAAAATAAGGCTTTTGACCTGTTAAAATCCGATGTTCATGCTGCGAAAATCCGATTGGGACTCTCAAAAACCTTGCATTATCCCTCTCGTAGTACATAAATTGGTACAAAAAAAGAGGGCAACAAAGCCTGAAACGACCAGCTACTGACTCCTGACGACCGGCTACTGACTCCTAACCCCACCAACAAACTTTTTCAGCAAACCCTAGGTAATTGTCACAACACAAATTTCACAAAAAAGGGATGACCGCTCTTTTTAACTTGATTAAGTTGACCCCAATTTACCCTATCATTAGAGGTGTAAAAATTAGCACCAGAACAGCTATTTGAGGATAAACCTGTAGGACAAGCATTGCTAAACAGGAAAAACTTTGATCGCTTTTTCGTAGTAAGCCTGACGATCAGCTAGTCCGTTAAGACCACCATTGACTCGTCGGGTGATTTCTTCCACTGTTGCACCGCGATCACAAAGAGCATTCATGTTATTGTTATGCCACCAAAAACCGCCACTGGTAAAAGGATAGGTGGTACTAACATAGTCAACTCCATCCATCACTTTCGGATCATGAATATAATTCGCAAAAGCTTGATAGTTACTGCGTCCCGTTAGTTGAATAACGCCTGCTCCCTTATATTTGGGACCATCTCCTGGATAAATATTTCCTAGGTCTTTCCGTCCGTTATACTCCTCACCGCTACCGAGTTCTTTCATCCATTTCAAGCCTCCACTTTCATGGGCAGTTTGGCTTAAGAAATGACACATTCGGGGGTGAGTGTTAATGTCAAAGCGATTTAAGCAAGAATTGAGGTCTGCTAATTGTCCATCGCTAATGACATTACCGTAGATGGATTCGGCTTGAGCTTTGGAGATTAAATTATTACCCCCTGGTAATTCTTTAAGTTCTAGTAAAAATTTCGCCGAAGATGCTCCCAAGGTATCCAATTCGCCTTCTTTGATTTTTTGTTTGAATTGCTCAAAGGCTTGTTTTGTTTGGGGTCCATAAATGCCATCAACACCATTAGCAGGAAGCAATCCGAGAACTTGCAAACGGGTCTGAACTTCTCGGCAAAGTTCGGAGTCTCCTGCTAAGGAATCAATGGGTTTAACGAGGTTTTGTTGAATGATGTCTTCTAATTTCATGGTGTTTATTTTCCAGTTCAGATTTTCCGATGGTGATCTTGGTTGTTTGGGCTGTTTTTGTATTTCCTGAGTCAGGAATTATAAGAGGGATAAATTGCTTGAATTTTTCATTCCTTGCAAAATTTTTATCCCGTATTTGTTCCCTCAGAAATATGACCTTGTTCTGGGTTTGTGCTAGACCAGAGAACCATATTGTGGGTATTAACATCCTCCTGTAACCAGTCAAATACAGACTGAGGATTTGTCGCTGCAATCGCCACTACATATTGAGGATTATTTGTTGTTAGATTTTGACCTTTAGCGACGCACATAATATTGTCCCAGACTTGACTTTTGGGATCGTGATCATAAATAACAGAACCCCAAACTATCGTCCATTGACCGATTTTTGTTAGGACATTAGAATCCGCCAAATCAGCCATTAATTTGTTACTATCACTGATATTAGCAAACATCGAAAGACAGAAAAGAAAGATAATTCTTTAAAAGTGTAGGAAAGTTGAAGGAACTATTGGGAGGAATTTTCGGCAAATTTATGACTGGACTTCTATGTATATCTGTACTAGCTATAACTAAAAGTCTTACAGAGCCTGAGTTAAAGTTATGTAATACTAACAGACTACTGGACGCAAACTCCTGAAGTTCTTACGCAGATAGGGTTTAAAGCCAAATTTTTCAAATTTGACCTTTCCACGACTATAGCTTGTTTCGGGATGGACTACAGGGCAATCGCACACAATTCTTAACATTTTTGGACTTTAGACAAGGAAAAAAAAGATTTTTTGCGTAAATTTTCCGCAAATCTAATTGGGGTTGGCTGAAAAAATCTAAAAATCTTGTTGGATAATATCTTGAGGCTTTTTTAAAATCAAAAAGTGCCGGCCCTGGGAGTGAGCGGGGGGAAGATTTAGGCATTTTTGCGCCCAAAAATATTCCCCCCGGCAGAACCGAGGGGAAAGTGGGGAAAACCGCTAATCTAGCAGTTTAAGGCTAAGTCTTGGGATTCTTTTTTCAAGAGATTAACGAGGGTTTCGTCACCATTCTCTTGAGCGATTTGTAAACGACGTTCCAGACGACGACGAATATTGTTCAGATGGATGCTAGAAAGGGTTTCCTCTTGGACAACAACAGGGGGTTTGACAACGGGCAACGGACAAGTGTTTGGGGTGACTTGCCCAGCAAGATGAGGACGGGTGCTGTAGGCAACTCCACGATACTGACGATGCAGTTTCGGTTCTAATTGGAGCATATGGCGAGGATAATGGTGATTCCAGTCTTGACCTCGGTATTTACCGCCGATATCTCCAGTCTTCATCTCCAAGGGGAGAGAATCCCTTTCGTACTTAACTCCTCGATAGGCTAACGTCATATCACCGACTCCCTGCAATGCTTTAAAGTGACTTTAATCCCCCTTGTCGTCCCTATATAGGGACAACAAATGAAAAGATCTTATTGATTATTCTGTATCTATTTTTACATTTTGTTAGGGAAATTGAAAAAACTTTATAAAAATTTAATATTTTCTAGCTGGCGATAGTATCCTTTTCTGGCTGGATTTGGTCGCCCACCAAAGGAGCCTCTAGGGGTTTGAGGATTAATTTTGGTTGCTCGTCCTCATCGATGAGACGAATTTGAATTTGCGGGCCAGGGGCGGCTAAACGAACCACCATACCATCGACGACGGCGGTTTTCTCGATCGGTTTGCCATTGACAAACGTCCCATTTGCCCCTAAATTTTCCAATTCCCAATCATCGTGCTCATTATGGCGGATTTCTAAGTGCCGCCTCGAAACCACAGCACTATAGAGAACTACATGATTATCCAGCGCCCTGCCGATGAGAATGGTTGATTGATCATTGTCAAATTGCCAATGTTGTAGGGGCGTGGCCTGGCTGGGGTGTAAAAGAGTTAAAGTGATCACGGTGACTATTGGCGGCACGATAGGGGCGGTGGACAGGGTAAATCTTATTTGCTGTCAAGATTCATCCTGGCCATTAAGTCTTAAGTCCTAGCAATGAAAATCTCTAGTTACTTGACTAAGCCTTTTCTTTCTATTGTCTCACACTTTCCTGTTCCCTCTCAACCGACCTCCCCCAGAAAATCTAGCCACTTCGCCCTAGTATTAATAAAACTGATGGGGTATGATTTCCACATTTTCAGCAATTTTTAACCTCTTCAGGGATAAGATAGTGCTGGTGTCACCTAAACATTGATCTATGAGCGGCTTGATTATAAAAATAATCTTGATATCGGCTTTCATTTCCCTGGGAATTAAATATCTTGCCCCTTTATTATCGATCGCTCCCAGTCCTCTTAACACTTTAATTCTGGTTTTTACTCCTTTTCTGCTCACGGTTTTTGCCCTCTGGAGACGGACAATAACTGATTAGGAATTTTTCTCCTTACTCATCATGACTTTTGGCAGCAGCCTCGGTTTAGTTCTGTTAGTCTTTTGTCTGTTGATTCTCTGGCAGATTCGACAGATTCTCTTATTATTATTGATGGCGATTCTTCTGGCTCAGATTTTAAATTTGGCTGTGACTTGGTGGCAGCGTCATCACCTCAAGCGTTCCTACGCACTAATTATCACTCTTTTTGGCTTCTTTATTGGTATTATCGGTATGTTTGTGGGGATTATACCCGCTTTAGTCCAACAATTTCGCCAATTATTTAGTTTATTACCCCAAGCTATAGAAAGACTCTGGGGACAAGTCCATAGTCTTGAGGATTATCTCGATCCTAGTCTGGCCAGTGTCTTACCTGACTTTAAAACACTGCTCGCTCAATTACAACCCCTGATTAACCAAATTGCTGGCCGGGGTTTAAGCATTTTTTACGGTACTTTCGGCATTATCCTCAGCTTACTGCTAATTGTTGCCCTGGGCTTGATGATTCTCGCCGATCCTGCCGCTTACCACCGTTGTTTTCTGCGTTTATTTCCTGCTTTCTACCGTTCTAGGGTACGATCGATCCTAGAACAGTGCGATCGAGATTTAAAAGCTTGGCTGAAAGGGATTTTCTGTCATATGTTGATTATGACCTTGGGTAGTTGCCTGGGTCTATCCCTGATCGGCATTCCCCTCGCTTTTTCCCAATCTATTCTCGCGGGATTTCTCACCTTTATCCCCAACCTCGGGCCAGTTTTAAGCACGATTTTACCCTTTTCTATCGCCCTTCTGGAAGCTCCCTGGCAACCCTGGGCGGTTTTACTACTCTACAGCAGTATTTATCTGTTAATTCAATATTTCGACCGTCATTCACCGCTGCCCATTTTAACAGTGCGGTCGCTCAGGCTCTTACCCGCTTTTACCCTGTTGGCCCAGTTGTTTTTCGCCTCGATTTTTGGCTTTTTAGGGCTATTTCTGGCGGTTCCCCTGGCGCTTATCGGTCGTATTTGGCTAAAGGAAGCTTTGATCGAGGATATTCTCGATCATTGGCGGATTGGGGATAAAAAATCCTAAACTGGGGATCTAGGATTCGAACCTAGGAAATGGCGGGACCAAAACCCGCTGCCTTACCGCTTGGCTAATCCCCATTGGACAGACCTTTTTAATACTAGCATTTATCTCCCCGGTTTTGTCAAGAAGTTGATAAAAATTTTTTACTTCGGGTTTGCGGCAAAAAGTTTTTCGTGGGGTTTGGGGTTTGGGGTTTGGGGTTTGGGGTGTGGGGTGTGGGGTGTGGGGTTTGGGGTTTGGGGTGTGGGGTTTGGGGTTTGGGGTTTGGGGTTTGGGGTTTGGGGTTTGGGGTTTGGGGTGTGGGGTTTGGGGTGTGGGGTTTGGGGTTTGGGGTTTGGGGTTTGGGGTGTGGGGTGTGGGGGGTGGTGTTTGGGGGGTGGGGGTTTGGGATGGGGTGGTGGTGTTTGGGTAGTGCGGTTTTCTAGGTGAGTTTGGGGGAGAGGGTGGGTGTGTGGG
>NZ_JAPZRB010000341.1:0-9283 GCF_027531105.1 Microcystis sp. LE18-22.4A | reverse complement strand
TAGAGAAAATCTGATGCTGACGGTGATTATTGCCCCGATACCAGCACTAATTCCCCCAACAATCAGAGGTAAAATTAACCCCCGAAATCCCTGTAAGTCAGAAACAGACTTAACTAAAACAGATTGCTCGTTTTCTACTTTCTCTAATCTTTTATCGATGCCCTCAACCTTAAAGCCTAAGGCTTTAATCTCCCCTTTTAACTCCGATTGTCCTATTTCTACTTTGGTTAATCGTTCATCGATTTTGTCGAATTTTTGATTAACATCTTTTTGTAGAGAGTCTATTTTCCCCTCGATCCTTGTTAGAACAGCTTCTAGGGAATAAGTCACGGTTTCGTTAGACATGGGCTAAACTCCTATATTTTGCTATGTTGCGGTCTCGCGTAGCGAGCGCGTTGCGACCGCCTAATCTTCTTTGGGCGCGATTGCTCCAGTGGGGACTAATTCTGATAATTCTCCAGGCTGTACTCGTTAGCGATCGCATTAAAATAATGACACAATCAATTAAAAGTATAATAATACTAAATCCGTTGAGTAACGCACAGAAAACGGGTTTCTCGGAGAAACCCGTTTTCTACTCATGCAAAAGGCAAAAGGGAGAATAAATAATCATTCTTTAATAACCGGATCTAATATTAGTAAAAATTATCAATTGAATGTTAAGAAGTGCGGAAAGTGGGATTTAATACTGCTCACTTAAAACTCAAATCTGATAACTGGTAACTGGTAACTGATAACTGATAACTGATAACTCCTTAGATTTCGGGGGCTTTTAGGGAATAAAGGGAGAAACTGGGGGTTTTTGCCTTTGCCTGTTGCACTAAACTGGGGACAGAATTACGCACTAGGGCGGTTAATTTATTGGTAGTAGCATCGTAAATCGTCGTCGCCACTTTGGGATAGAGTCCAATGCCGATAATTGGCACTAATAGAGAAGCGATGATAAAGACTTCCCGGGGTTCCGCATCCACTAGGGCATGGTGTTCTTCTAATTCCTTATTTTCCGGCCCGTAGAGAATTTCTCGCAACATGGACAAGAGATAAATCGGGGTGAGAATGACACCGATAGCCGCTAAAAAGACGATGATGACGCGGAAAGTGGGACTATAGGCATCACTGGTGGCAAAACCGATAAATACCATTAATTCCGCCACAAAACCGCTCATCCCGGGCAAAGCCAGGGAAGCGAGGGAACAGGTAGTCCACATGGCAAAAACTTTCTTCATTTTCTTGCCGACACCGCCCATCTCGTCTAACATCAGGGTATGGGTGCGATCGTAGGTACAACCGACCATAAAGAATAAACTCGCCCCAATCAGTCCGTGGGAAATCATCTGTAACATCGCCCCACTTGTGCCAATATCGGTAAAGGAAGCCATACCAATCAAGACAAATCCCATGTGAGAGATGGAAGAATAGGCAATTTTGCGCTTAAGATTGCGTTGGGCAAAGGAGGTTAAGGCGGCGTAGATAATATTAACTACCCCTAAAATCACCAAAACGGGGGCGAAAACGGCGTGAGCATCGGGTAACATCCCCATATTCATCCGTAAGAGCGCATAACCACCCATTTTAAGCAAAATTCCCGCTAGTAACATATGGGCGGGGGCAGTGGCTTCGCCGTGGGCATCCGGTAGCCAAGTATGGAGGGGGAAAATCGGCAGTTTTACCCCGTAGGCAATCAGAAAACCGGCGTAGAGGAATAATTGCAGTTTCAGGGGGAAATCCTTGCCAGCAATAGTCACCATGTCAAAGGAGACGGTATCGCCATAAAAAGCCATCGTCAGCGCCGCTACAAGGATGAATAGAGAGCCTCCGGCGGTGTAAAGGATAAATTTGGTGGCCGCGTAGAGACGGCGTTTACCGCCCCAAATGGAGAGGATGAGATAGACGGGGACTAATTCTAATTCCCAGACGAGGAAGAACAGTAACAGATCCTGGACGGCAAACACCGCAATCTGTCCCCCGTACATCAACAGCATCAGGAAGTAGAATAGTTTCGGTTTAAAAGTCACCGGCCAAGCCGCTAAGATAGCTAGAGTGGTGATAAATCCCGTTAAGATAATCAGAGGCATGGAGAGGCCATCGGCTCCTAAAGACCATCTTAGGTCAATTTCTGGCAACCATTGGTAACTTTCCACTAATTGCAGATTGGGATTAGCGAAATCGTAACTGGTATAGAAAGCGTAGATAATTAGGGCAAAGTCGATTAATCCCACCGTCAGAGCAAACCATCTCACGGTTTTACCGTCTTTATCGGGAATTATGGGAACCAATAAAGCGGCGACGATGGGAAAAAGGATGATGGCAGTTAACCAAGGAAAGTTCGTTAGATTCATCGGCTGTTTTAATATTTATTTAATTGTCAGAATCGAGAAATTAAGCTAGGGCTTTTTGGCGGTTTTACCGGGGAAAACCGCTTTTTTTCTCTTGTTCTCGCGGTTACAGTTAACTGTACCTAAATCAATCTAGCAATTATTTTCCCGTCCTTGTCTGTTAATATTGTTAAGTTTCAAGAGACTTCTGGCTTAATTAGGGTTTGCTAAAAAAGTTTTTCGGTGGGGGCAGGGTGTGGGGTGTGGGGTGTGGGGTGTAGGGTTTTATACCATTAACCCATCCGACAAATAATTGTGCCTCCCTACTTAATCGGGCAGATCAAAGAGAACGCCCGTCATATAACGCTCTGCCCATTCCCAACCAAAGGCTTTTTCTAGTACACGCCGAGTTTTATCGTTTTTCTGCTGTTGACTACAATAATCCCGTTGTCCCTGTAAATAAATGCGCGCTTCTTCCCCAGAAAGAGGCTGACTTTCCCTAGCACATTTGCAGTGAATTGTCAAGAAATCTGTTACTCTTTGTAAAAATTGTCGTTCCTCGGCGGCGGTTTCGGGACGAATAAACAGACAATATTCCGAGAAAATATGACCCCAAGGCGGCAAATCACGAGCTTGAGCGAAATCGACCCCAGGTAAAGCCGCTAAAGCTTGATTATAGGCACTAGAGAGGGTTTTATCGACACTGGTGGGAGAAAGATCCACAATAGCGGCACTGATTCCCGCTTTGCCGGAGACTATATCACATCCAAACATCGGCAGCGGATATTCTGGACGGGGGAACATGACACAGTGAAGTATATCCAAACCATTGCCCAGTTTAGCCAGTTCTAGGTGCATTTTGCGGAACTGGGGGGTTTGATAGCAGCGATTCTCGATAATTAATTTTTCCCCTTCTAAACGTCCCTCCACATAGCCTAAACCTTCCGGCAACTCAAAGGGCGACAAATCAAGATAATTTTCCCAGTGGGACAGAATTGCCGTGGCTAATTGTCCAATCAGGGGATGAAGTAACGGTAAAATTTCAGGGTTGGTAACGGCTATCATAGGTCAGTTATCAGTTATCAGTTATCAGTTATCAGTTATCAGTCATCAGCTTTTTGCTCCCTATCTCCCGTCTCCTGACTCCTGACATCTAAAATCCACTTTACCCCAGGGAGCGATCGAGATTAAAACTGGGAAATATAAAATTAACTTCTTTGTCCTTCTCCCAATTTACCCTATGGTTAGCAGTGCCGCTCGTCCAAGACCTTCCTTAAAAACCCTCTGGCAAAAGATAGAATCTTCTCCCTTGCCAGAAACCGAGGAATCGATTATTTTAAGAATTCTGGTGCAAGCTTTAGTAATCGTCGGTATTATCGCCACCGATGTGGCTACTGATAGTTATACCAGTATTTGGGCCGTTCCTCTCAGTATTATCGGCGGAATCTGGAGTTGGCGACGCAGGAAAAAGCGCAATATTGGGGCAAAATTTTGTATAGCGATCGGAATGTTGGTAGTGTTGGCGCTATTCTTGGGTAATATCGTTGCGATGCAGGATAGTCGCATTGCTCTAACACAATTATTAATTCAATTACAAATTCTCCATAGTTTTGACCTGCCCCGACGCAAAGATTTAGGGTATTCTATGGTAATCGGTTTAATTCTCTTGGGAGTCGCTGGGACAATCTCTCAAACCCTTGCTTTTGCGCCTTGGTTAATCCTCTTTCTGCTTTTATCCCTACCTACCCTAGTTTTAGACTATCGTTCTCGTTTAGGTTTAGATAATCTCAATCAGAGTCTCCCTTTCTTGGCAAAGAAACCCCCCCGTCTAGCTACAAAAAAATTAGTTTCCCCACAAAATTCTCCCCTTTCTCCCAAACGTTTCGGGATTTTCTTTCTGACAATTCTCCTCTTGGGATTGACAATTTTTGCCCTGATGCCGCGTTTTCCTGGTTATCAAATTCAATCTTTTCCCGTCAATAGTCCAGGAGGTATGGAAAATCAGGATTTTGAACAGGGAGACCGACAAATCGTTAACCCCGGCTATGTGCGCGAGGGTGAAACGGGGAATGGTGGCGTAAATGGCGGTAATAGTCCCACTACAGGGTCAGGACAGTTAGATTCTACCTTTTATTACGGTTTTAACAGCCAAATCAACCAAAATTTGCGGGGAAGTATGACTCCCCAGACAGTCATGCGGGTACGTTCTCAAGCCCCCGGATTCTGGCGCGCCATGGCCTTTGATCGCTATACTGGTCAAGGGTGGCAAATCTCGCGAGATCAAGAAGTAGAGGATTTAAATCGCAGTAGTTGGTCCTATCGCTTTTTTGTGCCGCTACCTGCAACCCAAGCAAAAACCCATCAGGTAGTCCAAACTTACAGCATTGTCTCCAGTTTACCGAATATTATCCCCGCTCTTACTTCGCCTCAGTTTCTCTTTTTTCCTACCCGACAGGTATCTTTAGACCGAGAAAATAGCTTAAGGTCGCCGGGGGGGTTAGCGGAAGGGCTAACTTATACTGTAATCTCACAAGTGCCGGAACGCAATCGCAGCCAACTGCGATCGGCCACAGAAACTTACCCGAAGGCTATTCTCAAGTATTATTTACAAATTCCTGCCGAAATTGCCCCGAAAGTCCGCCGAAAAACCGAGGAATTGCTGGCAAAATCTCCCACACCGTTAACCTCTCCCTACGAGAAGGCCCTATATTTGGCCCAAGCATTAAAGCAAAACTATGAATTAAAAACCGATTTGCCCTTTTTAGCCAAAAATGAGGATTTAGTCTCGGCCTTTTTATTTCGTTTTCAGGGGGGTTACGCCGATCATTTTTCCAGCGTGTTAACGATTATGTTACGCTCGATCGGTATTCCTGCCCGATTAGCCACCGGTTTTGCTCCTGGCCAGTTTAATCCTTTCACTGGCTTTTATGTTGTCCAAAATACGGACGCTTACGCCATCACAGAGGTGTTTTTCCCTGGTTACGGTTGGTACAATTTCGATCCTATCCCGGGCCACGAATTAATTCCCCCATCCTTTGAGGAAGTGGAACCTTTTAGCGTCCTCAAGCAATTTTGGCAATGGGTAGCTGGATGGTTGCCCTCTCCAGTAACGGGTTTTCTCGGTCTGATTTGGGAAAATGTTATCGTTAGCATCGGTAAGTTATTGGCATGGTTATGGCGCTTTATTTCCGGCAGTCTTTTCGGGGGAATTCTCGGCGGTTTAGTGGGGGTTGTCTTCGCTTACGCTGGTTGGTTAGGATGGCGACAGTTCCATCGTTGGCGTAGGAGTCGCAGGTTAGCAAAACTACCACCGATCGAGCGTTTATACCAGCAAATGTTAGGAATCTTAACAGAAGCCGGTTATGGCAAACATCCCGCTCAAACCCCTTTAGAATACGCCGCCGCCGCCCGCAGCGTCCAACCGCCCCCAGTGGCGAATATTATCGAGGAGATTGCTCGCGCCTACGTTGATTGGCGTTATGGCGGTAAATCGGCTAATATCGAGAGTTTACGCCAACGTTTTCGAGAGTTGCCCAAGCTAGTGAAAAAGTGAGCTTGAGAGCAGTTATCTTAATGGTGAGGTAGGAAGTTTTCGTTTTGGGGAGTCGATCGCCGGTCGTCCATAGCAAATTAGGTTACACTTCATCTTGATGAGAAAGGCTATAAATAACACTATGTTAAGAAATGTAACGAAGGACAAAACCCTTACTGTTGCCTTGTCTGCACAGTTAACTTTACTTTTGTCCGACTACCGATAATTCTCAGCCAGCAATTTATAAGCAGATCAATGTCATCTTGTCAAGTATTTGAACAATCAATTCAGATTAAAGCTAGTGCCACGACGGTAGAGCGTTGTATCACGGATTTAGAGTTAATGCGTCGTTGGTTGAATCCGGTGTTAGTTTGTGAACCTATCGGCGATTGGAAGACCGATATCGGTGGGAGAAGTCGTTTTTTGATTCAAATTCCCCTAATTCAGCCAACGCTGAAAAGTACGGTGATTGAGAGGGAACCGGGGTTAATTGTCTGGCAATTTGAAGGCTTTTTTCGCGGATGCGATCGCTGGGAATGTCAACCCAATGATGGCGGCACTTGTCTAATCAATCGTTTTGAGTTTGCGATTCCTAATCCGGTTGTGGGGTGGGGATTCCAGCAATTCGCCGCTAAATGGACTAAAAAGGATATGGAAGCGCAATTAAGACGCTTAAAACGAGTAGCCGAGGAAATTTATCTACTTTCAGCAACAAGTTAAGCTGATGGGGTGGTAAGCGGGGGGTTTTGGGTATGGAAGAATACCCAAAACCCCCAACAGCTAACCCCTGATCCCTAATCGATCGAGATCGACTGGGGACCGTTGCCGTTATCCTGATTATTGTCGTTAAAACTGACTAATCCCTGCTGTTCTAACCATTTTTTGAGGGGATCGTCCGAAAGTTTCAAGCGCAGTAATCCAGAGGCAAAACCACCGAAAAAAGCGATCGGTTGTTGAATCAGTTCTTTAACAACGGGTTGTAATTCATCGAGAAACATCTTATTCTATCTCCTGATATTGTCACACCTATCAATGCTAAGTTAATTGAAGTGATTCTGTAAGACTAGCATGACTGAAACTCCCAACACGGTGAAAAAATCTTTCCGGCTAACCCCGTTTATTTTCCTAGGAATACTGCTCATCTGGCTAGGAATTAGGTTAATTGCTCCCGATAGCGTTAGTTTATTCGCCGGTACTCGTCCCGATTATTTGGGAGTCAAGGAGGGTAAACTGGCTCCTTGTCCGGTCACTCCTAATTGTGTTAGTAGTCAGAGTCAGGATCAGGCTCATTCGATCGAACCCCTTAGTTATCAGGGTAGCGGCAAAGAAGCGATCGAGCAATTAGCTAAAATTATCGCCTCCCAACCGAGAACTAAAATTATTAGCCAAGATAGTAACTATCTCTACGCCGAATTTAGCAGTCAATGGATGGGATTTGTCGATGATCTGGAATTTTCTCTCAATCCTAGCAAAAATGCGATCGATGTTCGCTCGGCCTCCCGGTTAGGAGAATCGGATTTAAATGTCAATCGAGAACGAGTGGAAACCCTGAGAAAACTCTTTTCAGTGAGCAGTAAATAAGGGATAGGGAGATAGGGAGATGGGGAAGTGGGGAGATGGGGGGATGGGGGAATGAGGAGATAGGGAGATAGGGAGAAAAAAGCTGATTACTGATAACTGATAACTGACAACTGATAACTGAATAGTATAAACTTGAAAAATTATGTTTCGTCCCCAACCGATACCAGCAAAAGCAGGACAGGAATCCGTCTGGGATTATCCTCGTCCCCCGCGCCTAGAATTATCGCCTAAACACCTAAAAATTATCTTTAATGGGGTGATAATTGCCGATACTAAAAGCAGTTATCGAGTTCTAGAAACCAGTCATCCTCCAGTTTATTATCTACCGCCCCAAGATATTAAAATGGAATACCTGCAAGCCACAGCAGAAAAGTCTTTTTGTGAGTGGAAAGGTCTAGCGGGATATTACAATATCACCGTTGGCGACCAACAGGCAATTAACGCCGCTTGGTATTATCCGGACCCGACACCAGAGTTTCAGGCAATTAAGAATTATCTGGCTTTTTATCCTGCCAAAATGAGCGCTTGTTATGCCGACGGGGAATTAGTACAACCGCAACCGGGCAACTTTTACGGGGGATGGATAACCTCCGATGTGGTGGGTCCATTTAAAGGCGTTCCCAATAGTTGGGGCTGGTAATCACGTTAAGTAAGTAGGGTTTGCTGAAAAAGTTTATTGGTGGAGTCAGGAGTCAGGAGCCGGTCGTCAGGAGATTATTTTTATTTATTCTTCCCACACCCCACACCCCACACCCCACACCCCACACCCCACACCCCACTTCCCCAAAACCCCATCTCCCCCTTAACTCCTAGTTTCTACTTTTTACGAGAAATTATGACTATATCCCAACCCGATCTAGAACCCACTTGGATGACGATTATTCGCCTCTTGCGCTGGGATAAACCCGCAGGTAGGTTAATTTTGATGATTCCCGCTTTATGGGCGGTATTTTTGGCGGCAGACGGGGTGCCACCGCTACCCTTGATCGGGGTGATCGTTTTGGGAACTTTGGCCACTAGCGCCGCCGGCTGTGTGGTTAACGATCTTTGGGATCGGGATATTGATCCACAGGTCGATCGCACTCGTAACCGTCCTTTAGCGGCCAGAGCTTTATCGATCAAGGTTGGTTTGATTATCGCTCTGATTGCTTTCTTTTGCGCCGCAATTTTAGCTTTATATCTCAATTTCCTGAGTTTTTGCCTATGTGTGGCCGCCGTTCCCTTGATTATCTGCTATCCTCTCGCCAAGCGTTTTTTTCCTGTACCCCAATTGGTTCTTTCTCTCGCTTGGGGTTTTGCGGTTTTAATCTGTTGGAGTGCCGTCACTGGGGCGTTAAATAGTAATACATTTATATTATGGGGAGCGGTGATTTTTTGGACATTGGCATTTGATACAATTTATGCTCTGTCCGATCGAGAGGATGATCTCAAGGTTGGTATTAACTCTAGTGCCATATTTTTCGGCAAATACGCCCCGGAAGCCGTGGGGGTCTTTTTTGCCCTAACAGTGGGTTTATTGGCTTGGGAGGGGCAAAAAATGCAGTTATCAGCCTTTTTTTGGCTAGGGTTGGGTCTAGCGGCGATCGCTTGGTGGCATCAATACCGGCTGTTACGTCAATCGGATTTACCCAAACCAGTTTATGGTCAAATGTTCGGCCAAAATGTTTGGGTCGGTTTTATTTTATTAGCGGCTATGATTGCGGGGAGTGATTTTTAAATAGGGTCTGCTGAAAAAGTTTTTCCTAGGGGCAGGGTGTAGGGTGTGGGGTGTGGGGTGTGGGGTTTTACCCATTTTCATCGGGTAAATTACCTAATTTTCAGGGAAAAAGTCCCGGAATTTTCCCCCCGACCACTC
>NZ_JAPZRB010000513.1:0-1290 GCF_027531105.1 Microcystis sp. LE18-22.4A | reverse complement strand
GTCGCCCTATCCGATGCGGTAAGTGACCCCAACGAAACCGTCAAAGTCAACCTGACATCGGGGGGAGACTACATCCTTGGTGCCAACTCCAGCACCAGCTTTAATCCTGCTACTAACTTTTCCGTGGGGAGTTATCCCTTTTCCGTGACAGTAGGGGACTTCAACGGCGACGGCAAATCCGATTTAGCTGTGGCGAACCGTGACGACAACAACGTCTCGGTGCTATTAGGAACCGGCACGGGCAGTTTTGGCACCGCCACTTACTTTACTGTGGGGACTCGTCCCATTTCCGTGACGGTAGGCGACTTCAACGGCGACGGCAAATCCGATTTGGCTACGGCGAACATTATTAGCAAGAACGTCTCAGTGCTATTAGGAACTGGCACGGGCAGTTTCGGTACTGCCACTAACTTTACCGTAGGGGATTCGCCCAATTCCGTGACGGTAGGAGACTTCAACGGCGACGGCAAATCCGATTTGGCTGTGGCGAACTATTTCGGCAGCAACGTCTCAGTCCTCCTCAATGCTGACCCCACCGCCACCGTCACCATTACCGACCCCTCTATTTCTCTTACTATCAACGATGTTACTGTTACCGAAGGCAATAGCGGCACCACTAACGCGGTCTTTACCGTGAGCCTTTCTAGTGCCGCCAGTACCGTTGTGAGCGTCAACTACGCCACCGCCAACGGTACAGCCACCGCCGGAACCGATTACACTGCTATTCCTCCCACCACCTTAACCTTCAATCCGGGAGAAACTTCTAAAACGATTACAGTTGCCGTAAATGGCGATAACCAAGTTGAACTCAATGAGACTTTCTTCATCAATCTCAGTAATTTACAAACCAATGGCAGTAACGTCATCTTAGCCGATAACCAAGGTCAAGGTACGATTACTGATGATGATCGCCCCAAAATTACCATCGCCCCCGGCACCAACCCCGTAGAAGGGGGAACCGTCGGCACCTTTATCATCACCCTAGACACCCCCGCACCAACGGGTGGGATAGTGGTCAACTTCAACACCACCGGCAGTACCGCCACCATTCTCGCCGACTATTCCCTCACTGCTGGCACAAATATCACCGCAGTAACCGCCAACACCTTCACCATCGCCGCCGGAGCCACCACCGCCACCCTCAACGTCGTCGCCCTATCCGATGCGGTAAGTGACCCCAACGAAACCGTCAAAGTCAACCTGACATCGGGGGGAGACTACATCCTTGGTGCCAACTCCAGCACCAGCTTTAATCCTGCTACTAACTTTTCCGTGGGGAGTTATCCCTTT
>NZ_JAPZRB010000212.1:0-3041 GCF_027531105.1 Microcystis sp. LE18-22.4A | reverse complement strand
TGGCAACGCTTCTACGGAAACTATTAAAAAATACATTGAGAATCAAACTAATAAATGATACAGGGGGATAAATCCCCTTGTTCGCTCGACTACCATCCGTTAAAACGGATGGCTAACCCTCGCTCACGATTTCTCTGGTTTTTGTCGTCAGGCTAAGTTTAAGTTATAGTTTTAAGTATTTAATTAGAGTTTTTGCATAATTAATTTTCGAGAGTGCAAAAATGAGAAAAATAGACATAAAATTGCATAAAATCTCTAAATAGAGCATTTAATTGATTAATGCTCATTCTTAATTCTCCTGACTCCTGACTCCTGACTACTGGCTCCTCACCTAACGGAAGATTTTTGATTTTTGCAAGAGGTCTATTGACTAACAAAGACTAGAGAAGGAGTAAAGGTAAAAGATGTCAATTAATGAATACAATTTTGTTCAGGTTTTGCTTCTAGGGATGATCGATCGGTTAGAATGGTAAGGCGATCAACGATAACAATTATGACTTTACTAGCGAAATCTTTAGAGGAACTGACCGACTGGGTAAAAGACCAGGGACAACCCGCTTATCGGGGTAAACAATTACACCAATGGCTATACGAAAAAGGAGTGCATTCTTTGGCTGATATTTCCGTATTCCCCCAAGAATGGCGCAGCAAGATGGCAGACTATCCTATTGGTCGTTCCCTTATACATTATCGCAGTGTAGCACCCGATCGCACTCGTAAATATCTGCTAAAACTGGCGGATGGTTTAATTATCGAAGCGGTGGGAATTCCTAGTGAAAAAAGATTGACAGTCTGTGTTTCTTCGCAAGTGGGTTGCCCGATGGCCTGTGATTTTTGTGCCACGGGAAAAGGGGGTTTTACTCGTAATTTAAAAGCTTATGAAATCGTTGACCAAGTGTTAACAGTACAGGAGGATTTTCAGCAGCGAGTTAGTCATGTGGTGTTTATGGGGATGGGGGAACCTTTATTAAATATCCCCGAAGTGGTGACAGGGATTCATTGCCTGAATCAAGATGTGGGTATCGGTCAGCGTTGTTTAACGATTTCTACCGTGGGATTGCCCCATAAAATCAAGCAACTAGCGGCACATAATTTGCAAATAACTTTTGCTGTTAGTCTCCATGCTTCTAATCAACAAGTTCGCTCCAAATTAATCCCCAGTGCCGACCATTATCCCCTAACTAATCTGATCCAAGACTGTCAGGAATATGTTCAAATCACGGGACGAAGGGTGACATTTGAATACATTCTTTTAGCGGGAGCGAATGATTTACCCGAACACGCAGGGGAATTAGCCAAACTGGTGAAAGGTTTTCAATCCCACGTCAATCTCATCCCCTATAATCCTATTCAAGAGGTAGATTATCAACGGCCTGATCAAAAAAGAATCAGGGCTTTTAAAACTATTTTAGAACAGGAAAAAGTCGCCGTTACTGTCCGTTATTCCAGAGGTTTAGCGGCCGATGCGGCCTGTGGACAATTGCGAGCGAGCATCATGGTCAAATAAACTTGATTTGTTCACTACTCTATCATCAGTTTTCTCTGTTATAATTAGAGTAACAGAGGAGTGTTGGTTGTGTTGTTTGTTAATAATTGTAAAATTTAATCAAGATCGGGATGGTTATCGGGCAACACCTCAACGGTGGGGGCAAGTAACTGTTAAGTGTGCTTCTTTAACTAGCGGTTTTGGTTATGCTGCCACGGAATTTTTTCAGAGAAGTAGATTTTAGTACTTGTAAACCGCAGTAACTCGACTGTTGGTGATTTTTTCGAGTTCGGGGGTAAGGATCATGAAAAGTCAAATATTAGCAATTGCAGCTTTAGGAACTTTAGCGGTTTTTAATTGTTTTCCTGGGGTAGCTTATAGTCAACCGCTACTTGTCGGCCAAGAACCAACCACACCCACCTTGATCGTAATTGATGATGAGGAGATGGCACAACTTCCTGTGCCTGTTCGTGATTTTTTGCAGCTTTACAAAGCGGGTAATATTGATGGGGCGGTCGATTTTTGGAGGGATAGTGCGATCAAATTTATATCACTACATTCAGATTCAAGTGAAAAAGATCGAAAAGATGCCTTAGATAAAATTAATCAACAAATTTCTATGGTAAAAAGTGTTTTGAAGGTATTCAATCAGGAGTACGGTGTCTGTAAAGACTATACGGTTCTGCAAGAATATACTAGCGTTCAAGATACGTATAATATAAAAAGTTTCTTGCTAAGAACTCGACATGAACAAATTTCTCTTTTTTGGAGATTTACTACTATACAAACCCCTAAAGGGACATTTCTATTGTCCTTCCAGGTCAGTACAGATCTGCGAGACATCATCAAGGATGATAAGTAGTACGACATCAATCGACTACACTAGATCAAGGAGGTAGCGTTGCGACTTATCAGCAGGCTGATCTTCAAACAATTAACAGCGATCACTTAATCCCATTCAAGAGGTGGATGATCAACGGCCTGCTCAAAAGAGAATTAAGGCTTTTAAAACTATTTTAGAACAGGAAAAAGTCGCCGTTACTGTCCGTTATTCGAGAGGTTTAGCGGCCAATGCGGCCTGTAGCTGTATCTATTTTTTGGCGGAAATACCCGACAATCGGCCATTAACTAGATTGCTAGTCTCCCTGCTAGGCTAAACTAGAGAACTATAACATCAATGTAGGAGCCATTTCGATGCAAAGTCTCTCTAGTGCCAAAGAAAATCGCCTTTTTGTCTATGAAGTCGTCGGTTTAAGTCAAAATGACAATACTGATAACCTAGATTATTCTATCCGTAAGAGTGGCAGTGTCTTTTTAACCGTTCCCTATAGCCGCATGAATCAAGAAATGCGTCGGATTACCCGTTTAGGCGCTCGCATCGTCAGCATTAAACCCTTAAACGCTGCTGCGGCCGAGTAGTTCATCGGAAATTTTGGGTCTGAAACCCCGCCGTTCTAGGTTGGCTTTACGTTAGAATTAAAAGGCCAGTCTCGAAAACCAAGTGGACGGCGCAGCACCTTGAAAACTCGGCTTAGGGGGTTCCGACCAGAAAAGC
>NZ_JAPZRB010000446.1:0-2588 GCF_027531105.1 Microcystis sp. LE18-22.4A | reverse complement strand
AACCGCCGACACCATCGGTCAAAGCATGGGGGCATCGCGGCTGGGGTTGTCTCTTTCATCGCTGCTCTTTCAACGTAAAGTGCTTACTCTTTAACGATTATACTCGATTTGATCTTTATTTGGCGTTTAAGTCCCACTAGCATCATCACCGATTAACTCTCGGCAGTCGGTGTGCAGAGGCGTTGTTATGCCCCAGGACCGAGCAGGAATATCAAGCGACCGATCTTGTTCTGGGTTCGGGAATCACTTCACCTTCTGTCCGCCAGGCTTCCAAGTACATTTCAATCACTTCTTCACCGTTGTGGATGGCCTCTTGACGAGTTTTGCCATGAGTACAAGGCATGACGACAAGATCAGAAAACTCTGGGATCGTTACTAGGAAAAGCTGATCCTCATCAGACCACTGAACAATCATGCTGTATCTATTCATTAATCTCCATCCTCTCGCAACTCTTTCAGTTCAGTCAGTAGTTTTGCCAGTTGTTTTTCTAGGTAAAGTGGGACATCATCTCCATCTTTGCCCGGGATTGTCAGTGTTTTTCCGATCAAAGGATGTCTCCAACGTTCATGGCTACCCTTGCCCCGTTTGGGTAAGTAAACAAATCCTTCACGGACAATTTGAGCTTTCAACTCTCGGATCTTTCTAGGCATGGAAGCATCTGATCATTCCACTCTATTCTCTCACTTCTCTCTTCTTTAAGCCATGTTTAGGAAATGGAACAGTAGTTGCACGTCCATCTTCAGGACAGAATTGTTTATGGGAGCCTTTCTGACGTACCTCAACAAAGCCAAGACTTTCTAAGATACGAACCACTTCCTGTGGTTTCAGAACAGGTATATTGCTGATGATTACTGTGTACCAACAAATACTGTTTTAAATTTTGTTTGTTCATCCTCAAGGAGCATTTCTATCACTTCACAAAGATTTGTCTGTAATTCATCTAAAGTTTCACCTTGAGAATTTGCTCCTGGAAAACCAGGGACATAACCCACATAAAGATTAGTATCAAAATCTTTTGGTTCTTCGGTTTTTGTTATGCAATGGACGGGGGTTATAAGGGATGGAACCCTTATATAGAAAGGCATTTGGCGATTTTTGTCAATTATTTTTGATCTAGAGCGAACTAATCAATTAAGTCTCTTGCCAGATAAGGATTTAGTCGATTTATGCCCCCCTATCGAACCATACTAAGTAACGAAGAACCGTGATCGCTGGCTGAAATTGGGGGTCTTTTTGAGGAATATTTGGCATCAATTTACTAAAGTCAATGGGATTACCGCTAAAAATTCCTTTCTCACCGTAAAATGACCTTAGCATCTCTGCAACAATACGCGCTTTGGCAATATACTTTCCATAACTTTCGGGTTGAATATTAGGGTATTGAGAAATTAAGTCTGTTTCTTCCGTCCGTAATTCATCGATTTTTTGGTTGAGTTCTTCGTAAGAATTTGGATCTGTAACTTTCCCTCCTAGATAGACAACGTTGCTCAGTCCAAGAATAGAAAGAAAGTTTTGCGGTAAAGTAAATGTCGCCAAATCTGAACCAATACCGACCAATAATTCAGCAGCTACCAACAAGCTAAAACTTAGTAGTTGAAAGCTGTAAACATCAAATGATCCACCACTTTTTATTAAGTCGCTCCATTTTGCATCTTCTAATTGTGGTTTTTTCTCGTAACCTTTTTCACCAATGGTCAGCCATTGATGATTTCGCAACCAGGCCCAATTAGAGAATGTCAGTCGTTTGCTTCCCAATGCTATCACCTTGGAACCAGTTGTGCCAACAGCACTGATACCTAGTAGTAAAAGAAGGTCATCTGATAGCCCACTCAGTACTCCACTACTGGCCAGAGTGTATAGAAGTCGCAATAGCACCACTAAGGTGAAACCAAAAATTTGAAAATTAGAAAGACTAGCTTTACCAAGGTGTCCTGCTGTCAAAGCTACAGGCTTAATCCATAATGCAGTAAAATTATAGTTGTTATCCCAACTTACCCACCAGACAGTAATTGAATAGAAAACCAAAACACCCCCTAATGCTATTGCCAACACCTGGCCAGAGAACTTCGCAGGAGTCCCAGATTGAGTTTGAGGGGAAGATGTTGCAGCAGCAGTCGGGGAGGGGATTTGAGGGGAAGATGTTGTAGCAGTTGGGGATGGGATTTGAGCTAAGACACTGTTAACTAATCCATAAGCAAAAGTCACAAGAACAGTAGTTAATAATGCAGTAAGTATCCATTTAACAATTGATTTTTTCATTTTCATTTACCTCTTTTTTTAGGGATAAAACTGGATCGATGTATGGGGTTTTAGGTTCAATGATGCCTTTTACCTGCTTTGACAAAAATAGTTAGTTTTATCTATTGATTCAAAGGAAACGTTCCCAGTTTTGGTAGTCTCGCTCCCCATTCGGCTGTGGTAATGACTTTGGCGGTAAATGGCATAATTAGGGTTTGCTGAAAAAGCTTTTCCTAGGGGCAGGGTGTGGGGTGTGGGGTGTGGGGTGTGGGGTGTGGGGTTTTACCTATTTTCAGGTGGTCAGTTACCTAATTTTCAGGGAAAAAGTCCAGGGATTTTCCCCCCGATC
>NZ_JAPZRB010000280.1:0-3119 GCF_027531105.1 Microcystis sp. LE18-22.4A | reverse complement strand
GAAATGGGGCGAAAGTCTGTGGACTCTGTGTAAGACAGTACATGGTTTTTTAACTGTGGTATGCGACGGTGGTGGAAGCAGAAACTTAAATCGTGAGGTTTAGGAATCGCCGCACTTTTAGGGCGGCGAGGATGTCAACAGGCCCTGAACGCCAGCAAAAGAAAACCCCACAGACAAAGACCTTGTAATGATAGAATCGACAATGGCGACGGCTTGGCCATTGGTATTTTTTGCGTCGGACTAGCAGGAGATAAAAGCGTGACCTTTAAGATTGGTTTACTCGGTTTCGGGGTTGTGGGGACGGGAACAGCGAAAATCCTCCTCGATCCTTTTGGTCGTCATCCCGTACTCAAAGAGATTACCATTGGACGAGTGGGAGTTAGATCCCTAGATAAACCCAGAGAAATCGAGCTTTCTCCCCATCTTTTGACCACTGACCTAGAATCGATCGTTACTGACCCCGAAATTGATATTATTGTCGAATTATTGGGGGGTTTGGAACCGGCGCGCTCTTTAATTCTCAAGGCAATCGCATCGGGAAAGCACGTTGTTACGGCAAATAAGGCGGTTATTGCCCGTTTTGGTGATGAAATCTACGCCAAAGCTAACGAAAAGGGGGTTTATGTCCTCCTAGAAGCGGCCGTGGGTGGTGGAATTCCCGTCATTAAACCCTTAAAACAATCCCTCGGCGCTAATCGCATCAGCAGCATCATGGGAATTGTCAACGGCACAACTAACTATATTCTCACGGAAATGAGCCAAAAAGGGGCAGATTTTAGCGAAGTGCTGGCCAAAGCTCAGGAATTAGGCTATGCAGAAGCGGATCCGACTGCGGACGTGGATGGATTCGACGCGGCCGATAAAATTGCCATTTTAGCTTCTTTGGGTTTTGGAGGTCGGGTAAAACGGGAAGATGTTTACTGTGAAGGGATCCGGCAAGTTAGCGCCGTCGATATCGCCTACGCTGATAGACTGGGATTTGTGATTAAATTATTAGCGATCGCAAAAGATACGGTTAAGGAAGATTCCGATACCCTAGAGTTGCGGGTTCATCCGACCCTAGTACCGAAAACCCATCCCCTCGCTAATGCTAACGGGGTCTATAACGCTATTCTCGTCGAGGGGGAACCCTTGGGCCAAGTGATGTTTTATGGACCGGGTGCCGGTAGCGGACCGACGGCCAGCGCGGTAGTATCGGATGTGATGAATATCGTCGGAATTTTAAAAAGTAGTGGCAAAACCAAGGAACTTGACCCGCTTTTAAGCTGTATTCACCAGCATTATTGTCAAATCGCCCCGATGGAGTCGTTATCGACCCGTTTTTATGCCCGTTTTCTCTGTCGCGATGTGCCGGGGGTAATCGGTCATTTAGGTATGGCTTTCGGCGACCATGGGGTTAGTCTAGAATCCGTGGTACAAATTGGTATTAGGGGTGATTTAGCCGAAATTGTCGTTGTCACCCACGATGTGCGCGAGGGCAATTTCCGCAACGCTTTAGCGGCAATAGAGTCTTTAGAAGCTATTGACAGTATTCCCAGTATTCTCCGGGTTTTGTAATTATAGAGATCGCTTTTTTTATGGTCATGGGTCGGAGAATCAAAAGTGAGAAAATTTGGCTCAGTTTTACTAGCACAATTTGGTTTTTTTGTCTAGGTTTTTTGGGCTTAAATCAAAAATTAATTTTTGCTCAAGGGTCTGATAATGTTTGTCCCCTGCCGATTTTATCAAGGTTACAACGCCATAAAATCCAAGCGGGAGAAACGATCGCCTCAATCGCCGAAAAATACGCTCTCATCCCCGCAACGATAATTAAACTCAATCCGACTATTCTCAAAAATGGTTTGGCCCCGGTGGGGAAAGAAATCTTCATTCCCCCGATGAACGGCATTCGCATCGAAGCACCCCGGGGTTCCACTTGGCGCGATTTAGAAGCGGCCTATGGTATTCGTGCCGATATACTCTTTGAGCTTAACGGTTGTGGTCGCCGGCCGACAATAGTTTTTATCCCCGGCACCAATTGGTCCGCCGCCGGCAAGCGATCGGATTATACTGGATTAAGTTCTTATCCCTTACCCTTTGCCAGCACTGTCGGATTAGCCTACGGTTGGCAAAAAAGCCCCACGGAACCGAAAAATCTCTTTCATAGTGGTATTGATCTTCTCGCAGATGTTGGTACACCAGTTCTAGCCGCCGAGGATGGTCTAGTGATTTATGTGGGTCAGGAAGGGGCCTATGGTAATTTGGTCGTAATTAATCATTTAGGTCGCCGGCAGACCCGTTATGCCCATTTAAGCAGGGTTACAGTGAGAATTGACCAAAGGGTACGAGCAGGAGACGTTATCGGTACGGTTGGCACCACGGGACAACCAGATATTATTCCCCCCCATCTTCATTTTGAGGTGCGCTTAGATACTCCCGTCGGTTGGACAGCGCAGGATCCGGCTTTGCATTTGCCCCAAATCGGCCCGCAATCAAGTCAAAAGTAAACGGTTAAGTGGGATTATTGATTTATTTAACTTTGACAAAAGGAAACTTATTTTGGAACCCTAACCTATCAAGTCCCAGGGTTAATAAAAGTAATGCTGCCATAATTGCGATCGTGAGCAGTATCCCCCCTTGGGGTTCCGGAGAGGAAAATAGTTTCCAGAATAAAACAACGTTATTGATAAAAATAGCGAAAAATACTAATATAGAATGCCAATCTATACTATCCTGCTTCGCATTTTTTTGCTCACTTTTCTCGTCAGAATTAACTCTCTTTTCCTTACTAGAATTAGCTTTCAAAGTTAGAATCAGCAAGAAAGTTGTCAAGACTAAGACAGCTAAAAAAACTACAGATGCTTGCTCGGAATATAACTTAAACGCTAACAAAAGGTTAATCACCCAAATAAATACAAACACAAAATTTTGTTTTGCAGACATAACATAAAACCCACAAGAGTTGACTATTACTTTGGCTGGATTATAGCGAATTTACATAGGGGCTGCTGAAAAAGCTTTTCTGGGGGCAGGGTGTGGGGTGTGGGGTGTGGGGTGTGGGGTTTGATCGATTTTCAGGTGGTCAACTACCTAATTTTCAGGGAAAAAGTCCCGGAATTTTCCCCCCTATCCCCGCAATG
>NZ_JAPZRB010000345.1:0-30165 GCF_027531105.1 Microcystis sp. LE18-22.4A | reverse complement strand
AGTCAGGAGTTTCGGGCTTTGTTGCCATTGTTTTTTGTACCAAGCCATGTACTACAAGAAGGATAATGCAAGGTTTTTGAAAGTCCCAATCCTATTTTCTTGCACTAACATCGGACTTTAACAGGTCAAAAGCCTTATTTTCAAAGGGTTTTACCATTATTCAGCAAGCCCTATTTATTCCTGAAATTGTTTCTATAAGAAACTTTAAGGATTTAGTGAGTCAAAAAGCAAGATTACAAGGAAAGCCAGTGGCAGACCCATTTATTATTGCCTGTGCCAAGATAAAAGACGGTTGCGTAATTACCGAAGAAGCCTTGAAGCCTAATGCTCCCAAAATCCCCACAGTCTGTCAACACTTTTCTATCGATTGTACCAATGTTCAGGGTTTAATGGAGCGAGAAGGTTGGCAATTTTAAAACTAAAATTAATGGATAAATTGCCAATAAATTTATATGTTGAAAAGGCTTTTTCTGGAAAACTAATAACCATGTTCAGCCAGAAATTCTAGGCTAATCTCGCTAGGAGCATGATAAGAGCGCATTCCTAGCAATTTTTCCACATATTTGCCTAAAATATCCCCTTCTAGATTCACCCAATCGCCTAATTTTAAATGGGAAAGATTGGTTTCGGCGTAGGTGTGGGGGATGACAGCCACTTTAAACCAGCTGCCGGAGGCATCGCAATCGGCCACGGTTAAACTAATGCCATTAACAGCTATACTGCCCTTACCGACGATATAACGAGCTATGTAGTTATTCCACTGCTCTTCTAGGGAACTAGGGGCAGCAAAGGTCATTTCCCACGAATTAGCCACGATTATCGATTCGACTAAACAGCCAATACCGTCCACATGACCGGTGACAAAATGACCACCGATTTTACTACCCACCCGCAAAGAGGTTTCTAGGTTAACGTTGGTTTCTGTTTTAATCCTTCGTCCCAAAGTAGTGCGCTGTAGGGTTTCCGGGGAAGCGGTGGCCAGAAAACCCTCTGGGAGAATTTCCTCGACTGTCAAACAAACCCCATCCACAGCCACACTATCACCAATCATTAAATCTCGGATAATTGTATCAGAGGATACAGACAAATATAGTCTATCGGTATCCACGACCCGAATCGTTGCCAAGGCTTGAATTAATCCTGTAAACATCGGCTTTTTTCTCGACTATAAATCCTTATGAGTGAAAGATTGGGCATTTTCCCCAGAATAATCGGCGACAATATGACCATCTCCCACTAATTGGTATTTGTAGGTCACTAATCCCTCTAATCCCACCGGACCACGGGGAGGCATTTTTTGGGTACTGATACCCACTTCGGCCCCGAAACCGTAACGGAAACCATCGGCAAATCGGGTGGAACAATTATGAAAAACTCCGGCGGCATCGACTCGATCGCTAAAGGTTTTGGCCGTGTTAAAATTTTCGCTGACAATGCCTTCCGTGTGTCGAGAACCGTAATAATTAATATGTTCGATCGCTGATTCCAGACTATCGACAATTTTAATTGACAGAATTAAATCACTATATTCGGTTTGCCAGTCCTGTTCTGTGGCCGATGGTACGTTAATCATCTGACGAGTTGCTTCATCTCCCAATAATTTAACCTTTTTTTCCTCTAATGCTTGTGCCACTGCGGGTAAAAATTGTCTAGCGATGTCTTGATGAACCAATAAAGTTTCAATGGTATTACAAGCGGCAGGATATTGGGTTTTGCCATCGACGGTAATTCTAATTGCTTTGCTTAAATCGGCTTCTTTGTCGATGTAGAGATGACAGATACCATCGGCATGACCGAGGACAGGAATGCGGGTATTATTTTGGATATAACGCACAAATTCGTTAGAACCTCTAGGAATTATTAAATCGATGTATTGATCAAGTTTTAAGAGTTCCTGAATTTCTTCTCGTGTTGTTAATAATCGTACTGCTGCTGGATTAACTTTAGTTTGACTCAATGCCTGATGAATAATTGTTACTAAAGCTTGACAAGAACGGATCGCTTCTTTCCCCCCTTTTAAAATAACGCCATTACCAGATTTAATCGCTAAACTGGTAATTTGAATTAAAGCATCGGGACGAGCTTCAAAAATAACGCCTAAAACCCCTAAAGGACAGGTTATTCTCCGCAGAATTAAACCTTGATCTAATTCCCGATTAATTTGCATCGTAGCTAAAGGATCTGCTAATTTAGCCACATCTCGCACCCCGGCAATAGCGGCTTTTAATTTGCTGGGACTTAACTCTAATCGCGCACATAAAGCTGGGGATAATTCCATCGCCTTGGCTGTTTGAACATCGGCGATATTCGCTTCTAGTATCTGATCAGCATTGGCAGTTAAAGCCTCAGCAATAGCCTCTAAAGCTTCATTCCTTTCTTCGTTAGTCAGGATAGCCAGTTGACGACTCGCTTGACGGGTTTCTCTGGCGATTTCGGGGAGGGATAGAGAAGTTGTAACCATAGAAAATTAAAAGTAATAACCGCTATCTTGTTTATTTTATCTTATTTTTGATCAAGTTTCAGGGTCATTACACCTCATTGTAAAAATCAAAAATTGTTGTTAGGGTTAGGAGTCAGTAGTCAGGAGAATTAAGAATGAATAATAATCAATTAAATGGTCTATTTACGGATTTTAGGCAATTTAATCCTTATTTTTGCCGTTTTTGAACCCTCAAAAATTAATTAGGCAAGAGGTTTATTGAAGGTTATCTAGAAAAAATAGCCAAAATTAGTGATTTTTCTATCCTAGACCTGTAGAGACATTAGAGTTAACATCCCTACAGAATCTAGACTATCTAGACCAGATTGGCAATCAGACAGTTAGATACCTCTTGACGCGCCCAATTATCGGCGGCTAAAATGTCATCTAGGCTAGGGGTAGAAGTGTTATGAATTGCAAAGCGATCGCAAACTTTTTCGATCACCCGGGGAATATCTAAGAAGCTAATCTTTTCTTCTAAAAATAACGCTACCGCTTGTTCATTAGCCGCGTTTAATACTGCTGGCATTGCCCCACCTGCGCAGCCGGCTGCGTAGGCTAATCCCATACAGGGATATTTTTGATGATCGGGTTCTTTGAAAGTTAAACTGCCGGCTTTAACTAAATTCAAAGGTTCCCAATCGGTATAAATTCTTTCGGGCCAAGACAAGGCATATAACAGGGGTAAACGCATATCTGGCCAGCCTAATTGAGCTAAAACCGATGTATCCTGTAACTCAATTAAAGAGTGAATAATACTTTGAGGATGAATAACAATATCGATCGCATTATAATCGACACCAAATAAATAATGAGCTTCGATAACTTCTAGACCTTTATTCATTAAAGTAGCCGAATCGATGGTGATTTTTCTGCCCATAGACCAGTTGGGATGTTTGAGGGCATCAGCTACGGTTACTTGCGGCAATTTTTCCACGGGTAAATCGCGAAAAGCACCCCCAGAAGCAGTGAGAATAATCTTTTTTAATCCCCCGGTGGGAACTCCCTGTAAACATTGAAAAATAGCTGAATGTTCCGAATCAGCAGGTAATAATTTAACTCCGTGTTTTTCCACTAAAGGCAGCACCACCGGACCGCCAGCAATCAGGGTTTCTTTATTAGCGAGGGCGATATCTTTACCAGCAGTAATAGCGGCAATCGTCGGCAGCAATCCCGCACAACCAACAATTCCCGTGACGACGCTTTCGGAATCGCCATAACGGGCCACTTCGATTACTCCTTCCTTTCCTGCTAGGATAATCGGGGTATAGTCAAGGTCGGAAATTAGGCTTTTTAGGTCTTCTAGTTGACTTTCGTTGTTAATCGCCACGATTTGCGGGCGAAATTGCCAAATTTGCTCCGATAGTAGTTGAATATTATTACCCGTGGCTAATCCCACCACTTGAAACTTATCGGGATGATCGGTGACAATATCGAGAGTTTGAGTACCGATCGAGCCTGTAGAGCCTAAAATCGAGATTTTTTTCATTAGAAACTTAATATAATTTGGGGATTAGCTTTAAATATACGTTCTCTGGGGTCTTTCTGGCACATCAGAGTAAATATTAAATATTTGTTAAAAAAGTTGCTAGTTTGACTTTTTTGTGCTATGGGTTAGAAAGAGTCAGCGATAGAGATGGTGACAGAGAAGAAATCGAATAGAACGGCCAATGGATTAGGCTGTCTAGCGGGGGGTCTGGTTTTTTGCCTCTTATTTCCCCTGTGTGTTTTCTTTTTTGTTTGGTTATCCTTCGCTCTTGGGATGAGTTGCGCTCTCCCCAGTCAATGTTCGGCAGCAGCAGCATTCATGAAAGGGATTCTGTCCTTAATTCTTTTTTTTGGGGGAGGATTCGCCGTACCTATATTCCTCAGTTGTGCCGTGGGAAAAGCCGTCAGATTTGGGTTAAGTCGCCGAAAAAATAACCGAACTTAAACTTAAGTTCGGCTAGATTTAATTTAACAACTGGATAAAACTAACTTTCTGTCGCCGTTGCCGTGGTGGGAGGCAACTTAATATTAGTAGCTAATCCCAGAATTTGCAGCAGACGAATGGTCATCCAAGTCAGGTCAACCTCCCACCATTGTAGGCCATGACGGGCAGAATACTGATAGGCATGGTGATTATTGTGCCAACCTTCACCAAAAGTTAAGAGAGCAACCCACCAACAATTTTTAGAATTATCGTGGGATTCATGGCTAACATAACCAAATTTGTGGGTGGCGCTATTGACAAACCAAGTGGAGTGGAAAACTAAGACCAAGCGAACAAAAATTCCCCAAATTACAAACGGCCAACCGCCCATAGCATAGAGAATTAAGCCTAAAACAATTTGGATAGGAACAAAATAATTTTGACAGAATTTATAGAAAGGATCGTCGGCGATATCTTGGGTAAAACGAGCGATTTCTTCGTCGGCAGGAATTTCGTGCAGCATCCAACCCATGTGACTCCACCAAAAACCTTTATTAGAATCGTGGGGATCGGGAGCAGTATCAGAATATTTATGATGAATACGATGTAAACCTATCCATGCGATCGCACCCCCCTGACAAGCGAGGGTCCCGCAGAAAACCAGAAAGTATTCTAGCCATTTGGGAGTCTTAAAACTCCGATGGGAGACCAGACGATGAAAACCGAGGGTAATTCCTAAACCCCCGGTAATCCAATAGAGAATCAATGTCACTCCCACTGCACCCCAGCTAAAATTGCTAGGCAAGAAGGCTAAAAGAGCCACTAAGTGGATAAAAGCCATGTAGATGAGAGTCACCCAGTCAATGGGAAGTTTTTCGGAAGTCGCAACAGTCATTGAATAACCCAAAGGGAAACAACAGGAGACAGAGCATCATTGTCTTATCTGTCTCGATTTGACACAGGGGGAACTTTGACGCTTAATAAATAGTAACAAATATCACAGTCTATTGTTTGATGGATATCCCCCCTCTACTCCACAGGGCAGAAAAGGCCTTACTGCCCATTTTTTCGGAAATTGACGCACAGGTCAAGGAAAATCTCCGTCAAGTCCTCTGCGCTTTCCGTGCAAACCGCGTCGGGGTGCATCATTTTGCCAGTGTTAGTGGTTATGGTCATGATGACTTGGGACGGGATACTTTAGATCAAGTGTTCGCCCAAGCCCTGGGGGCCGAAAAGGCAGCGGTGCGGGTACAATTTGTTTCAGGAACCCATGCGATCGCCTGTGCCTTGTATGGGGTTCTTCGACCGGGGGATGAGATGTTAGCGGTAGCCGGTGCGCCCTACGATACCCTAGAGGAAGTAATTGGGATTAGGGGCAGTGGTCAAGGCTCTTTAAAGGATTTTGGCGTTAGTTATCGGCAATTAGAGCTAGATTCTACCGGTGCGATCGATTGGTTGGCTTTGGAAACAGCAGTTAAACCCCAAACTCGTTTAGTGCATATTCAAAGATCCTGCGGTTATTCCTGGCGATCGAGTTTGTCTATTGACGAAATCGAGAGAATTGTCCGTATAGTTAAACAACAAAACCCGAATACGGTCTGTTTTGTCGATAATTGCTATGGAGAATTTATCAACACCCAAGAACCCACCGACGTGGGGGCAGATCTGATGGCCGGTTCTCTAATTAAAAATCCCGGAGGTACAATCGTCACGGCCGGGGGATACATAGCAGGTAAAGCGGAATTAGTGGAAATGGCCTGCTATCGTCTGACAGCACCGGGGATCGGTAGGGAGGGAGGGGCAACTTTTGACCAAAATCGTCTCCTTTATCAGGGATTGTTTCTAGCACCGCAAATGGTGGGAGAAGCGATGAAAGGCAGTCATTTAATCGCCTATGTGGGCGATAAGTTGGGTTATCCAGTCAATCCTGCTCCTTTTGTGCCTCGACGCGATATTATTCAAGCGATTAAACTCGGTTCTCCCGATAAGCTGATCGCCTTCTGTAAAACCATTCAAGCCTATTCTCCCATCGGTTCCTACTTGGACCCCATTCCTGCCCAAATGCCGGGCTATGAGAGCCAAGTAGTGATGGCTGGTGGCACGTTTATCGATGGCAGCACCTCGGAATTCTCCGCCGATGGACCCCTACGGGAACCCTATATCGTTTTTTGTCAGGGGGGAACCCATTGGACCCATATTTCCCTGGCCCTAGAACAAGCGATCGCAGCTTTATCTTGAATGGTTCCTCTCACCTTCCTTCTCTCCCCTAGTTAAATTCCTAACTTCCTGTCTTTGTGGTTAACAAAAAGTAAAACGTAGTGGACTGTTTCAACTAAAATAGGGCAATAGATTTCGGCTTAAAATCTTAGATTATAGAATTTATAGCATTTTTCTAATACACCAAATTAGCTGAAACAATCCAGTAGGGTGCGTTAGACGGCCAAAATTGCTGCTGTGACTGGAAGGTAACAATCCCTCGTAACGCACCACCTATCATCGACTGTGATTGTGTGATGGACTATGATTGAAGTAACGCACCACCTATCATCAACTAAGTAGCCAATTACAATTAAAGATAAAATACAAAGAACCAGAAGCTTGTCCCACTATCTAAAAATTAATTGAGATTACTTACTTATAATAACAGTGGTACGATAAAACCGATCAAATATCTAAGGAGTTGTCATGAATTACAATCGCAATATAATACCATTAATGGCGGGGGGAATTTTAATATTAGCTTTTACTACCATACTGCGCCCTTTTGCCGTTATTGATACTGGCGAACGCGGCGTTGTCATGTACTTTGGCAAAGTGCAAAAACAAATCCTCGATGAAGGAATTCATCCCGTTATACCGATTGTCACCAAGATCAAGCCCATCAACGTTCGAGTCCAAACAACGGAAGTAAAGGCAAAAGGCTCTTCCAAAGATTTGCAAGATGTGGAAACAACTATTATCGTTAACTGGCACATCGACCCCGACAAAGTCAATCAGATTTATCAACAAGTTGGGGATATCAATGAGATTGTCTCTGGTATTATCAACCCAGCAGTATCGGAAATTGTCAAAGCGGCAACAGCACAACGTCCCGTACAAAATATCTTGCAAGAGCGAGGAGAACTCAAGCGTGAAATTGACAATTCCCTCGCCGAAAGACTGAGACGTTATGGGATAATTATCAATGATGTATCTCTCGTTAATTTTGGTTTTTCTGAAGAGTTTAACGCAGCGATTGAAGCCAAACAAGTAGCGGAACAAAAGGCACAAGAAGCTGCTTTTCGCGCACAACAAGCAGCACAGGAAGCGAAAGCGGAAATCAACCGCGCGAAGGGACAGGCAGAAGCTCAAAAACTATTGCGCCAAAACCTAACAGCAGAAATTTTACAACAACGAGCAATCGAAAAGTGGGATGGACGTTTTCCTGTCGTCATGACTGGTTCAGGCTCCCTTCCCCTGATCAACATCGATTCCAATTTGTTATCATCTCAAAAAAAGTAAATAACTTTAGTTCGCATTAAAGAGATTTTACCATGACTTCCACGAAAGAATAAGTCCGACCGGCTACGGTAAAATTTCCCACAAGAACTGCTGGGGCCGCATCTTAACTTTGTAGAAATATCGACAATCGGGAATTATCAGTGACTCTTAAATTATTAAGTAGTCATGCAAAATAAATTTCCTAGTGAAGATAGGCAAGAGGCAAGAGGCAAGAGGCAAGAGGCAAGAGGCAAAAGCTTTATCGAAATGTATAATTAATTTTGCTTAGGTACTTACCAATATATGAACAACCGCAGGTGTGCATCGTAGATTGACAAAAATGAGATGCACCCAATGCTCGAACTTGTCTAACTCGATGCCAGACGGGAAAATAAGCACAAATTTAACTATACTCATTACAATATAAATATCAACGACCACGATAAAAAACTCTTATGCGGGTAACTCTAAAATCGGCCTTGAGTGACAGTCATATCGATGCTAATCAAAACAGCAGTCAACGTCAACTGATGCTATCGATCGCCGCCACCAGTGAACAGATCAACACAAATTTACCGATTAATCTTTGTTTAGTTCTCGATCATAGCGGTTCTATGCAGGGAAAACCCCTAGAAACGGTCAAAAAAGCGGCCTTCAGTTTAATAGAATCCCTCGGAGTTAATGATCGTCTCTCGGTAATAGCTTTCGATCATCGCGCCAAAGTTATTCTTCCCTCCCAATCGCGAGAGGATGATCTGACCTTAATTCGCTCAAAAATTCAACAATTACAAGCGGGAGGAGGTACGGCGATCGATGAAGGGATAAAATTAGGTATTCAAGAAAGTTCTACCGGCAGCAAAGGTTATGTGTCTCATATTTTTCTGCTTACCGATGGTGAAAATGAACACGGAAATAATCAACGCTGTTTAAAATTAGCCGAAGTGGCGGCCGAGTACGGTATCACCTTAAATACCTTCGGTTTTGGCGATCATTGGAATCAAGATATCCTAGAAAAAATTGCCGATATCGCCGGCGGAAGTTTATCCTATATCGAAAGACCCGAACAGGCTTTAATTGAATTTACTCGTCTGTTTAACCGTCTGCAATCTGTGCGGTTAACTAACGCTTTCCTGCAATTAGAATTAGATTCCAGGACTCATTTAGCGGAGTTAAAACCCATTGCCCAAGTTGCTCCAGAAACTATAGAAATGAGCCTACAAAAAGAGGGCAATTTTTACATCACCCGTTTGGGTGATTTAATGATAGATGAAGAAAAAATTCTCCTCCTCAATCTCTATATTGACCAAATTCCCCCCGGTACTCACACCATAGCTAAGGTGAAGATTCGCTACGATGATCCCGCTTCCGGTCAAAAAGGACTAGAAACTGCGACTGTTAGCCTTAATATCGCCTCCCAAGCTATCTATCAATCCCAATTAAACGAGCAAGTTCAGAAATCGACTCTGACTTTAGCCAAATATCGTCAAACCCAAATCGCTGAAGAAAAATTAAAACAGGGCGATCGAGCAGCCGCCGCCACCATGCTACAAACCGCAGCCAAAACCGCTCTACAGTTGGGAGAAAAAAACGCCGCCACTGTCCTCCAAACTAATGCCACCCGTTTACAGGTGGGAGAAGAATTGAGCGAGGGAGATTTAAAGAAAACCCGCATTATTGCTAAAACAAGACTACAAACCGATGAATAAACCAATCATTGGCATAAAATCCCGATTCCTAGCCAAGCAATAATCCCCCCGAAAATCGCCCGCAAGTTAATCCGATCCCCCATCATGGCAGCGATCGGTAAGACAAATATTCGAGAGTTTTTAGTCGAGGCTTTGGCTACCAGTTCCCTTGCCGTCAACTCCTCAAACAACAGTATTAACTCGCCGTCGGCGATCGAGCCATTGTTGTAAAATAATCGCCGCCGCTTCCCGATCGATCGCTCCCTTATCCCAAGAGGAAAACTGTTTTTTGGCTTTTAAGAATTCTTCCGCCTCTAGGGACGTGCAACGCTCATCAATGTATTCGAGGGGCAAATCTAAGGCGATCGCTAGTTTCTGGGCGTATTTTTGCACCTGTTGGGCCTGAAATCCTAGTTCTCCGGCCATGGTATAGGGCAGTCCCGCCACCAAAATCTTAATATTTCTTTCCTTGACAATCGCCTCAAACTGTGGTATATCGGCAACAAAGGAAGAACGGATAATCGTGGTTAAACCGGTGGCGATTAAACCAGTGCCGTCACATCCTGCCACTCCTACCCGTTTTTTGCCGATATCTAAGCCGAGGGCGGCGACTCTTTCCATCACACTGGATGCCCCTGATCGGGGGGTTCCGAGGGCGGTTTGACCGGGGGAAGTTCCCCCGGACTGTCGAGGGGGTCCAGGGGGGGATTATTAGGCCATTTTAACCAAGACATCCGACTAGGGATGGGAGTTCGCGGCACCGGTTGTAAACCCTGCAGCATTTCTGCCAGGGCGGAATTTTCCGGCTTAGTTTCGCGGATTTTGTGCCATACCGAGCGCGACATCATCAGGGTGTGGGAACTGCGGATCGCTCCCAATTGTTCCAGATATTCCCGTCTTTCGTGCTGATAATCGGCAGATATCAACTCTAGCGAGCGAGGGGGATACTTGCGAGTGATCTGGGCCATCTGGATTAATAACTTAGGATAGAGCCAAGTGTAGGCGGGATGGACAATTAATTTCGCTTGATGGGGTCGCTCATCCCGATTAGATAGAATTAATTCAAAATAACCGATCGCCGCTTTTCGTTGCGGTTCAAAAACGTAACCGCGACTAATTTGCGGACTGCCGCACCAACTTTGACAGCGATAGAGCAAACTATCAACTAAACTGATTTTAAAATCCTGGATATGGCGATCAAATACCTGACGCAGTAGCGGCGGCATAGACACACAATCTAACTGATAAAGCAATTGAGCGTCAGCATTGCTCACGGGCAGTAAATTCGGTAAATCTGGCTCTTGTTTCGCCAATTCCTGTAATAATTGCGGCGGTAAAGACCAATAGGTTAATTCCGCCAAAGGCTGAAAACCGTGTTGCCGGAAAAGTGCCAAACTGTCCTTTTGATTGATATTAACCTCTAACACCCAGGTGCGCGCTTCCCAAACCGTTTCTAGACAATAACGCAGTAATTGCGCCCCGATGCCCTTGGGTTCGCTTAAAGACTCCGCCGGATGCACCCGCACCTGTTCCACCCGCCAAGTGCTGCGACTACTATTAAAAGGGGTGACTTGGATTGCCCCGCGAATTTTCCCTTCTTCTCCCCGATTGGCCATGGACTCAGCCACATAGACATGAAAACGGTGTTGGAGAGGATTGGGAAAAAAACTGAGAATTTTAAATAACCCAAACCAAGGCCGCACCTGCTGCACCTGGGTGCGGAAATTTTGGGCGCGACGATCAATATCCTCATCGAAGTCATCCAGGGTTAAAGCTTCAATGTCTTCCAAATCCCGATACTGTACGGGACGGATCTGGCGATCGCTAAAATCGTCCCCTTGGGGAACAGGAGAAGTGGTCATGGCTCTGGGGTAAATATCGTCTATGCACCTATCTTACCGCAGAATCTAGAGGCACTTCCCCACCAATAACAATTTCTGGGGGATCATAGGGGACCACCACCGAAAGAACACCTCGATCGGTAGCTGGGGTTTTTTGGGCCAAATTTCCGATTATGACAATTCGATGCTACAATAACGGACGGTTAATCAGTCCGAATTTGCAGTAAAAGTCTTTGAGTCAATCTGTAGATACCACTAACACCCTAGACACTCTAGCTCAAGAACTAGCCGCCATTCAGCAGACCGGTTCTAAGCGCGTCGCTTTATTGGGTTCCCGTCACGTTCCCATCACGCACCAGCAATTGATCGAAATGATGGCCTATGCCCTCGTGCTGGCGGGCAATCGGATTATGACCTCCGGGGCGACGGGAACCAATTCCGCCGTCATTAAGGGGGCAATGCGGGCAGATCCTAATCTGTTAACCGTGATCTTACCCCAAAGTCTCGATCGCCAGCCCCTGGAATCCCAAGAACAACTCCAGCAGGTTATCCATCTGGTGGAATGTCCCGAAAATGACCATCTATCCCTAGGGGAAGCCAGCAGCCTCTGTAATCGCGAGATTATCAATCGTTGTCAACAGTTAATCTGTTTTGCTTTCCACGACAGTCAAACCCTTTTGCAAACCTGCGCGGAAGCGGAAGATCAACGCAAGCTAGTTACCCTATTTTATTTTGACTAAATTCAGCGATGAATCTCTCCGTCAGTGCCATTCTTCTCTATTCGATAGTGGCTGCCGCTATCTCTGTCTATCTACCTTTTCTGCTGGTGGCTTACGCTAGAGCTAAGGTGGGTTACAATACCTCCGCTCCCCGGGCCATGTTCGACCAACTCCCAGACTACGCTAAACGAGCAACTTGGGCCCATCAAAATGGTTTTGAAACCTTTATGATCTATAGTGCCGCCGCTCTCATGGCCTACGTTACAGGAGTCTCCTCCTCCCTGGCCGCTACCTGTGCGATCGCTTTCGTGATCCTCCGGCTTTTATTTTCCCTTTTTTATATCACTAATGTCCCGATCGCTCGTTCCCTGATGTTCGGTCTCGGCTCTCTCTGTACCTATACTCTCTTTGGGTTGAGTTTAATCAAGATTCAGTAGTTCGGGGGGGCAAAAACCCCGATGGGAAATCGGGTTAGAAGTTGCTTAACCCGAACTAAAGTTAATTCTGTTACTGATAAACCGGTAATTTGGGATTATCCACTGATAACAAACCAGTTAAAAGTGAGGCGGGTTTTTGACTGTAGGGCCAGGCAAAAGCATGACGAAAAGCCGCATCTTGACAAGCTTGTAATTGTCGAAAATCGATCACATCTAGGGTGAGTAAATTTTCGTACTCGAAGGGCAGCCGGACATTGTGTAAACCGGCATTATCGGTACAGATAGCAATATCAACCCCCGCTTCAAAACAGCGATCAAAGACTATCTTTAATTGCGATAAACTTTCGAGGGTGCCAGTTTTTAAATAGGTGGTGGGACAGACTTCTAAACATTGATGACGACGGGCAACTTCCGGCAGCAATTCCGGATATTGTAGGGGAATTTGAATACCGTGACCAATTCTTTGCAGATAGGGCAGTAATTGGGGATAACAACCGTCCTTTGTTTCGTAAAGATGGCCGGTGGTATTTAAACCCTCTTCCCTGGCATAACTGTATAAACCAGCAAATTCCTCTAGTCGAGTTTGGTAGTGGGAATCACCCCCAGCAATATCGATCGCACAGACGTATTCTTTCATCTCTAGGGCCAGATCAACGATCGCTTTGTTGACTTGGGAGGGAAGTCGCGAGTGCATACAGAGAATTTGACTGGTAATAATCGGATATTCGCTCATTTTCGAGGCTTGACCGACGATCTCGACAATCGAGCGCATTTGCTCGATTCGCTCTGTTTGGTTCAAATGTTCGTCGGTGCGATAGTAGGGAGTATAGCGCAATTCTAAATAGGCAAGATTCTCGAAGATGTAAGCGCCGCGAATCAGACGATAAATAAAATAGGGCAAAGTTTGGGCGGTTTGAACACTTTCGACTAGGGTATGTAATTCCAAATACTCATCTAAACTATTGCGTTCACGGGTGTAAAATTCCTCAAAAGCGGGGTATTCCTGGAATTTGGCCGCTAAATCCCGCTCATGTCTGTGAAAGTAGCGCCAGAGAATTCTCGGTACTACAGATCCCCCTAAATGCCGATGCAAATCTGCGTATAAAGCCACAACTCCGATGCTCCTTAGTCTCTCAAATGTTCCTTAAATATAACGAAGTTTTACAATTGTTTGACAATTGTTGCCAAATATTATCAGTACCTAGGGTTTGCTGAAAAAGTTTTTCGTGGGGGCAGGGTGTGGGGTGTAGGGTGTGGGGTGTAGGGTTTTACCGATTTTCATCTGGTCAATTACCTAATTTTCAGGGAAAAAGTACCTGAATTTTCCCCCCGCTCACTCCCTAAGCCGGTACTTTTGGATTGACAAAAAGTCTAAAAGTCTTATCCAGCAAGGTTTTTAGATTTATTCAGCCAGCCCTACCTATCTGGTGATCGGCTGGGTGTTGGGGAGCGGGGAGATAGTGAACAGTCGCTAGTGCAAGGCTCAGATCTGATCACCGATCACTGATTCAAGGCTGACAGCTAGAATAAGGTCATTAAACCTAAATAAAGCTTTAGGGAATAGAGGGGTGACAACATATACAATGATTGGGGTTTATCCTCAAGCAACCCTAAGCCTATGCCACGCCGTGATGACTTACAGAAAATCCTAATCTTGGGCGCTGGCCCGATTGTCATCGGACAAGCCTGTGAATTCGACTATTCGGGAACTCAAGCCTGTAAAGCCCTACGAGAAGAAGGTTATGAGGTAATTTTAGTCAATTCTAACCCCGCCTCGATCATGACCGATCCAGAAATGGCCGATCGCACCTACATTGAACCAATTCTGCCGGAAATTGTCGAGAAAATTATCGCCAAAGAACGTCCTGATGCGATTCTACCGACTATGGGCGGTCAAACTGCCCTCAATACCGCCGTAGCTTTGGCCAAAAGCGGCGTTTTAGAAAAATATAACGTGGAACTGATCGGGGCAAAACTTCCCGCTATTGAAAAAGCCGAAGATAGGGAACTATTCAAAAAAGCAATGGAGAAAATCGGTGTTCCCGTCTGTCCTTCGGGGATTGCCAACAATTTAGAAGAAGCAAAAGCGATCGCCCATCAGATCGGTTCCTATCCTCTCATTATCCGGCCGGCCTTCACTTTAGGAGGAACGGGGGGCGGTATTGCCTATAACCAAGAAGAATTTGAACCGATGGCCCAGTATGGTCTAGATTGTTCGCCTACATCGCAAATTCTCGTCGAAAAATCCCTAATTGGCTGGAAAGAATACGAATTAGAGGTCATGCGCGATCTAGCCGATAACGTGGTGATCATCTGTTCGATCGAAAACTTTGACCCGATGGGGGTCCATACCGGCGACTCGATTACGGTTGCGCCCGCCCAAACCCTGACCGATAAAGAATACCAACGCCTCCGGGACTATTCTAAGGCAATTATTCGGGAAATTGGCGTAGAAACCGGCGGCTCGAACATCCAATTCTCCGTTAATCCCACTAACGGCGACGTAATCGTGATTGAGATGAATCCCCGGGTATCGCGTTCTTCGGCCCTGGCATCGAAAGCCACGGGATTCCCGATCGCTAAATTTGCCGCTAAACTAGCAGTAGGCTACACTTTAGACGAAATTCCCAACGATATCACCAAAAAAACCCCGGCTTCCTTTGAACCGACTATCGATTACGTCGTCACCAAAATTCCTCGCTTTGCCTTCGAGAAATTCCCTGGCTCCCAACCGATTCTAACCACCCAGATGAAATCCGTCGGGGAAGCCATGGCTATCGGTCGAACTTTCCAAGAATCCTTTCAAAAAGCGCTTCGCTCCCTAGAAACGGGACGTTTTGGCTTTGGTTGCGATAAAGTCGAAACTCTCCCCCCTCTCTCGGAAGTCCGGGCCGGTTTGCGGACACCTAACCCCGAACGAGTTTATAGTATCTATCATGCTTTTAAATTGGGCATGAATGGGTCGGAAATCCACGAACTAACCGGGATTGATCCCTGGTTCCTCGATAAATTGGCCGATTTGATGGAAACCGAGAAGTTTCTCAAACGAACTCCCCTGAAAAGTCTCGGCAAAGAGGACCTATTCGCTATTAAACAACAGGGATTTAGCGATCGCCAAATCGCCTTCGCCACCAACACCAGCGAGGACGAAGTCAGAAGTTATCGCAAGGGTTTAGGTATTATTCCCGTTTATAAAATGGTGGATACCTGCGCGGCGGAATTTGAGGCCCTGACACCCTATTATTATTCCACCTACGAACAGGTAGAATCGGAAGTTTTACCCTCCGATCAACGCAAAGTGATGATCCTCGGTGGTGGTCCCAATCGCATCGGCCAGGGGATAGAATTTGACTACTGTTGTTGTCATGCCGCTTTTTCCCTCAGTCAAGCCGGTTTTGAGACGATTATGGTCAACTCTAACCCGGAAACTGTCTCCACCGATTACGATACCAGCGATCGCCTTTACTTTGAACCCCTGACCAAAGAGGATGTCTTAAATATCATCGAAGCGGAACAACCAGAGGGTTTAATTATTCAATTCGGTGGGCAAACTCCCTTAAAACTGGCGGTTCCCCTGCAAAAATATTTAGAATCGCCTAATTGTCCCGTAAATACCAAAATTTGGGGAACTTCACCCGATTCGATCGATGCCGCCGAAGATCGGGAACGTTTTGAAAAAATCCTCCGAGAATTAGATATCCGACAACCCCTCAACGGTATTGCCCGCAATTTCCAAGAATCCCAAGCAGTGGCTCAACGCATCGGTTATCCTGTAGTAGTACGTCCGTCCTATGTTTTGGGCGGTCGGGCGATGGAAATCGTCTATTCCGATAGCGAATTGGAACGCTATATGAAGTATGCGGTACAGATAGAACCGGATCACCCGATTTTAATCGATAAATTCCTCGAAAATGCCATCGAAGTGGATGTGGATGCCCTGTCAGATGCCACGGGAACAGTAGTTATCGGGGGATTAATGGAACATATCGAACAAGCGGGCGTACATTCGGGCGATTCTGCCTGTTCTATCCCCCATACGTCCCTGAGTGCCTCGGTTTTAACCACAATTCGACAATGGACGGTGGAACTAGCGAAAGCTTTAAAAGTAATCGGTTTGATGAATATCCAGTATGCGGTACAGGGGGAGACAGTTTATATCTTAGAAGCGAATCCCCGCGCTAGTCGTACTGTTCCCTACGTTTCCAAAGCAACGGGAGTTCCTCTGGCAAAAGTTGCCTCCCTCGTCATGTCGGGCAAAACCCTAGCAGAATTGGGTATCATCAGCGAAGCAATTCCCCGTCATATCGCCGTAAAAGAAGCGGTTTTACCCTTCCAGAAGTTCCCCGGTGCTGATACTCTCCTGGGACCAGAAATGCGTTCTACAGGCGAAGTAATGGGGATTGACAGCGATTTTGGCAAAGCTTTCGCTAAAGCGGAAATGGCCGCCGGCGTGATTTTAGCCACCAGTGGGACGGTTTTTGTCTCGATGAATGATCGCGATAAAACCCCCATGGTCCCCGTGGTTAAGGATCTGCAATCCCTCGGTTTTCGCGTCGTCGCCACTTCCGGAACTCGTAAAGTTTTGTTAGAAAACGGTTGCGAAAATATCGATTTAGTGCTAAAGATTCACGAAGGCCGTCCCGACGTTGTCGATTGGATCAAAAATGACTGGATTCAGTTTATTGTCAATACTCCCAGTGGTGAAGAATCCCAAAACGATGGTCGAAAAATTCGCCGTACTGCCCTCGATTATAAGTTACCAATTATCACCACTATCGCCGGGGCAAAAGCGACGGTAGCGGCCTTAAAATCCCTGCAATCCCAACCTTTAGAGGTGAAAGCTTTACAGGATTATCTCGCCTAATTTCAGTTATCAGTAATCAGTAATCAGTAATCAGTAATCAGTAATCAGTAATCAGTTATCAGTAATCAGTTATCAGTAATCAGTAATCAGTAATCAGTTATCAGTTATCAGTTAGAAAGGGGATATAGGGATTTAGGGGTTTAGGGAAATTTCAGCCAAATGCCCCACTACCCCATCACCCCACTACCCCATCACCCCACTACCCCATCACACCCCACACCCCACACCCCATCACACCCCACACCCCACACCCCATCACCCCACTACCCCACACCCCACACCCCACTACCCCACACCCCACACCCCACACCCCACTTCCTAATTCCTATGACCGATACTCTAAACGATTATAAAAACCTGATTAGTGAACTGATTAACCGTTATCAAAACCGCGTCGATTTCCTGACAATTCGTCTGGAAGAAGCGCGGGGGACGAATATTCTACTACGTTCCGAACGAGTGGAAACCCTGAGCGAAGGTATTGCTATCGGTGGTCAGGTACGCGCTTGTTATAAAGGAGGTTGGGGATTTGCCAGCTTTAATCAATTATCCAGTTTACAGGAACGATTAGAAGATGCGATCGCTGCTGCCCGTTTAATTGGGGAAGAAGAAACCCTGATTGCTCCAGTAGAACCTGTAATTATTAGTTGTGAATTGCCTTTAACGGGAACGGATCCCCGTTTAGTACCATTAGCTGATAAAAAAGCCCTCTGCGATCGCTATAATAATTTACTGCGTCAACACCATCCCAGTATTGCCACCACTTCCGTCCGTTACAGCGATAGCAGTCAACATATTCTTTTAGGCACTTCTGACGGGACTTTAATCGAACAAAAATGGTCAGACGTAGAAATGCGTTTTTCGGCCACCGCTAGGGATGGCGACAGCGTACAAACGGGCCGGGAAACCACAGGATCCCGAAAAGCTTTCGAGGATCTGGTCAATTTAGAGGAACAGGTGCAAGGGTCGGCTAAACGGGCTGTACAAGCCCTAGTTTTGCCCCCTGTCAAGGGCGATACCTACACCGTCGTCATCGACCCCATTTTAACCGGTCTGTTCGTCCATGAGGCTTTTGGCCACCTTTCCGAGGCAGATATGTTATACGAAAATCCTGACCTTTTGGAAGTGATGAGTATGGGCAAACGTTTCGGACCGGATAACCTGCAAATCTTTGACGGGGCAGGTCCAGAAGGTCATCGGGGCAGTTATTTTTATGACGATGAGGGAACCCCCGCGACGACGACTCAGTTAATTAAAGATGGGGTTTTGGTGGGAAGACTGCATTCGCGGGAAACGGCGGGCAAATTAGGCGAAAAACCGACCGGTAACGCCCGTTGTCTCAATTATCATTATCCGCCCATTGTCCGCATGACCAACACTTGGATTGAACGGGGAACTACTCCCGTTAAAGAGTTATTTTCGGGGATAAAAACGGGAGTTTATGCCCAAAATTGGCAGGGAGGCATGACTAACGGCGAAATGTTCACTTTTAGCGCCGGGGAAGCTTGGATGATTCGCGATGGAGAAATTGCTGAACCCGTTAAAGATGTGACTCTCTCCGGTAATGTCTTTAAAACCCTAGCCAATATTGAGGCAATTGCTGATGATTTCTACTGGGACGAGTCAGGAGGCTGCGGAAAAGGGGGTCAAAGTGGTTTACCCGTCGGCTGCGGTGGACCCAGTCTCCGTATCCGCGATGTGGTCGTGGGGGGAGAAGCAGATATTTAAGGTAATCAGTGATCAGTAAACAGTAATCAGTAATCAGTAAAGAGTGAAAAGACAGTGGGAAACTACTATTTAATACTGATAACTGATAACTGCTGTAGCGGAGTTTCATCCTGGCGAAATCTATCTCATCTTCTCATCACTGTCTTCAATTTCTTGATTATCTTTATTGATTTCTTCTTTAAATCCCCGTAAAGTTTTCCCCAAAGCTGCCCCAAATTCGGGTATTTTTTTCGGTCCAAATATCAGGAGAACAACCACAGCAATAATTACTATTTCTGGCCAACCTAATCCAAACATAATCTTGAAAGTAAAAAGTAAAAAAAGAGAAAGGAGTCAGAATTTAGGAGTCGGAAACTTAACGGTAATAACTGATCACTGATAACTGATCACTGAATACTAAACCTGCTGGAAAGGGGGACAAAAAATGCTAGGATTGCCACAGCACAGAGAAAAGTGAAAGAAAGGAATATAGCTTTACATGGAAGAGTTTGACAAGTCAATATCCTTTGATGGCAGGGATATTCGACTAAAAATAGGGCTTTTAGCCCCCCAAGCTGGCGGTAGTGTTCTGATCCAATCGGGAGAAACGGCGGTTTTAGTGACAGCAACCACAGCCAAAGCCAGAGAAGGAGTAGATTTCCTGCCCTTGACCGTTGACTACGAAGAAAGATTATACGCCGCCGGGCGCATCCCGGGAGGATTTTTGCGTCGTGAAGGTCGTCCCCCGGAAAAAGCAATTCTGACCGGTCGTTTGATCGATCGCCCCCTGCGGCCTCTATTCCCCAGTTGGCTACGGGATGATATTCAGGTGGTCGCTACGACCCTCTCAATGGATGAGGAAGTACCCCCGGATGTTTTGGCCGTTACCGGGGCTTCCGTGGCGGTTCTGTTGGCAGGGATTCCCTTCCAAGGACCGATGGCAGCGGTGCGCGTCGGTTTACTGGGGGATGAATTTATCATCAATCCCACCTACAAGGAAATCCATAACGGAGAATTGGATCTAGTGGTGGCCGGTAGTCCCGAAGGGGTGGTGATGATCGAAGCGGGAGCTAATCAGTTACCAGAACGCGATATTATTGAGGCGATCGATTTTGGTTATGAAGCGGTCCGCGACCTGATCACCGCTCAACGGGAATTGATCGATCAGTTGGGTATTCCCCTCGTGACCCGAGAAGCGCCGGCAGTAAACGAAACCGTGCAGAATTTCCTGAAAGAACAAGCTAAAGAGGAAATTAAACAGATTCTCTGTCAGTTTACCCTCAGCAAAACCGAACGGGATGAGAAATTAGCGGCGATCGAAAATCGGATCAAGGAAACTATCACCGCTCTCCCCGATGAAGATCCCTTAAAAGCTCCAACGCTGGAAGAACCAAAGTTAATCGGTAATCTCTTCAAGGATCTGACCAAAAAACTGATGCGCGCCCAAATTATTGAGGATGGGGTGCGGGTTGATGGTCGCCAACTGGACGAAGTACGCCCGATTTCTTGCCGGGTGGGAGTTTTACCCCGCCGGGTTCACGGTAGCGGTTTGTTTAATCGCGGTTTAACCCAAGTGCTTTCGATCGCCACCCTGGGCACCCCCGGTGATGCTCAGGATTTGGGCGACGATCTCCATCCCGAAGATGAAAAACGCTATCTTCATCACTACAATTTTCCACCCTTTTCCGTCGGTGAAACCCGTCCCATGCGTTCTCCCGGCCGTCGAGAAATTGGTCACGGTGCTTTAGCGGAAAGAGCGATCGTACCTGTCCTTCCCCCACAGGAGGAATTTCCCTATGTGCTGCGGGTAGTGTCGGAAGTCCTCTCTTCTAATGGTTCCACCTCCATGGGTTCCGTGTGCGGTTCCACCCTGGCGCTGATGGATGCCGGTGTTCCCCTGAAAAAACCCGTTAGCGGTGCGGCCATGGGTTTAATTAAAGAAGGGGAAGAAGTGCGGATTTTGACCGATATCCAGGGTATCGAGGATTTTCTGGGAGATATGGACTTTAAGGTGGCTGGCACTGATTCCGGCATCACCGCTCTCCAGATGGATATGAAAATCCCCGGTTTAAGCATGGAAGTGGTGGCCAACGCGATCAAACAAGCTTTACCGGCCCGCAAACATATCCTAGAGAAGATGTTAGCGACCCTAGAAAAACCGCGCACGGAATTATCTCCCCACGCACCCCGGTTATTGACGATCAAGATCGATCCGGATCTGATCGGGTTAGTAATCGGGCCGGGTGGTAAGACGGTTAAAGGGATTACTGAACAGACTGGCACGAAAATCGATATCGATGACGATGGTACTGTCACCATTTCCTCCACCGATGGGGAACAGGCCGAAAAAGCTAAACGACTGATCTACAATATGACCCGCAAACTCAATGAGGGTGAGGTTTATCTCGGTCGCGTGACTCGCATTATCCAAATCGGCGCTTTTGTGGAAGTTTTGCCAGGAAAAGAGGGAATGATCCATATTTCCCAATTGGCCGAGGGACGTGTCGGCAAGGTCGAAGATGAAGTGGCCGTGGGGGATGAGGTGTTAGTCAAGGTACGGGAGATCGATAGTAAAGGTCGTCTCAATCTCACCCGTCTCGGTATTCATCCCGATGAGGCCGCCGCTGCCCGTAAAGCTGCTACTGTAGTCTAGGTAAATTTTCTATTCATGGTTAACTCTCGATCGCTCGATCGAGGGTTTTTTTTATCGCTAAAATTGCCTAAAAACGGCAATAGAGACGCAAAAACCACGCCTCTATCCCAGTATTTTCCCTAGATATTGTTTCTGACTACCAGCTAGACTTGACCACACCGGGTAAAAGACCTTGGTGGGCCCATTCCCGTAAAACGTTGCGGGATAAACCAAAATCGCGATAGTATCCTCTCGGTCTGCCGGTCGTTAAACAACGGTTGCGGTGACGACTGGGGGCGCTATTGCGGGGTAATTCCTGTAATTTTTGGTGAATTGCCAGTTTTTCTTCAAAATCTTCGGCAGTACGGAATTGTTCTTTTAGTTCCGCTCTTTTAGCTTCGTATTTTTGTCTGAGACGATCGCGTTTTTTCTCGCGTTCTACCATCGATTTTTTTGCCATGGGGTTTCTCGAAAAAGATTTAACCTGTAAAGACAGCATTTCCCATTATAACCTGAATCTCTCCTTGGCCGTTAGATGATAATTCTACCCGCTTCCTAACACCGGTGACAAAAGCAACATTTGTTGATATTAATTCTTAAAGTCCTAGTTGAAAATTTTCCATGTCTGAACCGCCTCAATTTCTCCAACAACGTCTTTTTTATCAAGGTCGCGTCTTTCAATTTGAAGTCTCGAAACTGCGTTTACCTAACGGTGTCGAGGGAGAATGGGAATGTGTCCGTCATCCGGGTGGCGCTTTAGCAGTTCCAATCACCAAGGAAGGTCAATTGGTTTTAGTACGTCAGTATCGATTTAGTTTGCAAGCTCGAATTCTGGAATTTCCCGCCGGGACGATTGATGAAGGAGAAGACCCCGCTACGACGGTAAAACGAGAATTAGAGGAAGAAGCGGGCTATCGGGCGCACAATTGGCAATCTTTGGGTAAATTTGCCCTGGCACCCGGTTATTCCGATGAATACATCTATGCTTTTCTAGCCCAGGATCTGGAAAAATTAAGCTTGCCCCCCGCTCAAGATGTCGATGAAGATCTGGAAGTGGTTGTTATGAGTTTTGAGGAAATGGAGTCAGCGATCGCACGGGGAGAATCGATCGATGCTAAAACTATTACTAGCTTCTATCTGGCCCGTTTAGCCCTTAATTAATCTTTTCAATCACCGCTTGTCCTAGTTGAATCAACTCAAAACCGATAAAAAGGCTTAAAATCACGGTGACAGCCTGATTAAGCAGGGGTATATTGCCTTTGCCTAGAGCAGAAGCGACGAATTTGACCACAACTAAAACGAGAGCGCTAACAACGGCGATTTTGACGGCTATCATAGATTAATTTTTCCTCACGGTTAACCGAAGTATACTATTTCTACACTTTTTCTTGCCAGTTTCATCTTCGGCTTGATACAAAATGTAGCATTTTGGTGGAGAGCGCTCCTGTCATTGCCAAAAATGCACAGGTTTTTGTTAAGAATTGTAAAATGTAGTTAGATTTATTTACTCAGAAGGGGATTTATGTCTAACCAAGAGTCGATTTTTCCGTTCCCTCAAAAACCAGTATATTACTCCGTATTCAAGTCGATTTTAGCGATAATATCAGTTATTTTAATTATGTTAGCAGTGATCGGCGGGCTAATGATGGTCAGTTTATCATTATGTTGGCCAGAACACAATATTGATCGATTAATCCTTGGCTTAGTAGAAGATTTTTTAAATCCATTTGCTTGGATTAAAGTTCCCACGGTTGCTCATAGCTATCAATTATTATTACCCACAGTTATCCTGCTAATTTTTACGCAGTTAATCATTTTATTTTCTCCGCGTCCGCAAGTTTGGTCAAGATTAGTCATTATTTCTATCACTCTAGCTATCACCCTGCGCTATCTACTCTGGAGAATTCTGGCCACCTTAAATCTTTCCACCCCTCTCAATGGCTTTTTTAGTTTACTACTTTTAGTCCTTGAGATGATGGTTTTAAGTAGTAGCATGATTCAGTTAGTTTTAGTCTTAACCACGAAAGATAGACGCAAAGAAGCTGATTTTTATAGCCAAGCAGTGATCAATAAACAATATTTGCCCACGGTAGATATCTTGATTCCCACCTATAATGAGCCAGCCTTCATCTTAAAAAGAACTATTATCGGTTGTCAAGCCCTTAATTATCCTCATAAAAATATTTATATTCTCGATGATACCCAGAGGTCAGAAATTGATCAATTGGCAGAAAAATTAAATTGTCATTATCTGACTCGTGAGGATAGAAAAAACGCTAAAGCAGGCAATTTAAACCATGCTCTCAGACAAACTCAAGGGGAATTAGTGGTAGTTTTTGACGCAGATTTTATCCCTTGTCGTAACTTTCTAGAAAGAACTGTTGGCTGGTTTCAAAACTCCAAAATTGCCCTAGTGCAAACGCCCCAAAGCTTTTATAATGCCGATCCTATCGCCCATAACTTAGGTTTAGAAAATATCGTTACTCCCGACGAAGAATTATTTTATCGTCATATCCAACCGGCTAAAGATGGGGTGGGTAGTCCTGTCTGTGCTGGCACTTCTTTTATTGTCAGAAGAAAGGCATTAGAAGAAGTGGACTACTTCAATACAGAATCTATTAGTGAAGACTATTTCACTGGGATTGCTATCTCTGCCCAAGGTTATGAAGTTATTTACTTAAATGAAAAACTCAGCGCTGGTTTATCTGCCGAAAGTTTATCCGCTTATTTACGGCAAAGATTGCGCTGGGCAAGGGGAACTTTACAGGCCTTTTTTATCAAAGCTAATCCCCTGAAAATTGCGGGACTAACCCTACCCCAAAGATTGGCACACTTAGAAGGACTTTTATCTTGGTTTTCTCCGTTGGCTCGTTTATTTTCTCTACTTATTCCTCTCCTTTATACCTTTGGTTATATCGTACCTTTGAACATTACTATCGATGAGACAATCTATATATTTTTACCCTACATGATGCTGCAGTTAGCCACTTATCACTGGTTAAATTCTCGCTCGCGCTCCATTATTTTTTCTGAGGTACTATCGATGATTATTTGTGTACCTACAGCCCTAACAGTTCTCCATGTTCTTTGGAAACCCTTTGACAAAGGATTTCAGGTGACACCGAAGGGAATTGCTCGTAAAAATTATCAATATAATTGGCGTTTATCCTACCCATTGCTCTTTTTTCTCACCATTACTTTAATTAGTATTTTCTTTAATTTACGCCATCACAATTATCAAGCAAGTCCCCTAAATTTTGGCTTGATTTTGGCTATATATAATGTGGTTATTATCATCACTGCTTTAGTGGCTTTATTGGAAGCTCCCCTCGCCCTAGAAACTCAATACCAATTGCTGGAATATCCTGTTAACTTGATAACAGAAGCGAATATAATTATACAGGGCAATCTGAAAAAACTTTCGGAAATAGGAGCAGAAATTCACCTGAGGGAACCCATCTACTCAGAACAATTACTCCTAGATATTTTAGGCGAAGACTTGCGCTTATCTGCTCATATAGTCAATCTAGAAAAACGAAGAAAAATCTGGCAAGCAACCCTTAAATTACAGCCACTTCCCCTATCAGACCAGAGAAAACTAATTACTTTTCTATTCTGTCGTCCCCAGCGCTGGCCAGTGAAAAATACGGCAGGAGAATTACAATCCCTTTGGTTGTTAATTATCAGCTTTTTTCGGGGGATAGGCTTGATTTGTCGGGCAATTCTGAATCGAAAAACAGCCCTTTAGTTCAGTCAAAAATCGAAAATACTTATCGAAAAATTAATGACTGATTATCGTATCAACTGGCTTTTGTCTGTGATTTTACTCCCATGGCTATTCCTGTATTATCACAGTTGTCACTTGAGCAAAACTTCACAGTATTATAATAGAAGTAACCATTCTTAGATGAACTGGCTTATGAACAATCGTTTATGTCTTCACCTGATGGCTAATAAGGAAAAAGGGTTTGCCTTGCCTCTTGCCGTGTTAATTGGACTTATCCTGATGGTGACAGGAATGACTATGATCATGCGCGCCCAAGGGGACCAATCGAAAGTAATTGCCCAAAAAGCCCGGGCTGATAGTTTAACAAGTTCCGAAGCGGGGCTGGCTCGCGTGCAGGATCTACTCAATAGCGTTCGAGTTATGGCGACGGTTGATAGTAATTGTACTTCCGGCGATTGTTGGCAGACCGCCGAAGTGGTTGCTAATCCCAGTCCAGGTTTACAAACAGATTTAAAAAGATTAGCCATTGCCACCGCCTGTGGTGATACCAGTCGTGATAACGAAATTGCCAACAAAATCCTCGCACCCACAGGACAACGGGCAGAAAATCCAGGATTAAGAGATTTAGCTAGTGGTGAATGGTTTCAGTTCCAGTTGAATGATAATCGTTATTATCGCGTGGTGGGATACGATTATCGTATTGAGACTGGCATGGGAGTTCTCACCCTGGAAGGACGTTCCCGCAAAAGTGCCGAAAAAGACCTAACTAATACTGATAGCAATAGAGATAGTGGCGATAATGCCGCCTCCCGTAACCGTGTGGTCGTAACTATCCCTATCAATCCTTCCCCTGCCCTCCCATTCACTCGCAGCACGCTCCCGGCTTTATGGGTAAGCGAGGGAGCCACGGAAAATGCGGGTGAAACTGCCCAGATTACGGTCAGCAATGCCAAGTATGGTGTCGGTGCTAAATTTCAAGGGGATGTGGTGATGAGCGACCCCACAGTATTTGACGAGGCGACGGCAACTTTGCGACCAAAGCTAGAATGTTTTATTAGCACGGACAAAATTCAACAGCCCACACCTGCACCTAATACCCCCTACAAAGCGCAATTTGTTGTCGGTGTGACTTTGCCCAATTTACCAGCAATTCCCACCGCATCCAGCCTTCCCTCTGTGCAGCAAGGCCTAGTACTTACCAGTTCTGAAACTTTTCCCCGATCGGGAGACACCCCATCTTCCAGCGGAGTGTACGAGTATATCGTTAATAATATCAACTTGAGTGGTAGCGATAAGATTACCATTACTCCAGGGGAACGGGTAGCTTTCTATGTTAAAGGTAATATTAACGGTGCGATCGAACACGATTGCAGCAGTGTTAGCCCACCCACGGTTTGTAAACCGGGCAATCTACAAATTTATGCCCATAATGACCCTACTATTTTAGGTACCGCCGCGCCGCAAATTTGTCTGAGAGGCAACCAAAGACTAGAAGCGTTTATCTTTGCAAAAGAATATTCCCTCGGTAAAACTGATACTGGTACTTTCATCGGTGCAGCTTGGGGTAGAAATTGGGGCAAAATTTCAGGCTGTGCCTCACCTAACAATACTGTGGCTGTGACCCAAGGGGTAGAATGGACTGACTTAATCCAACCCAACCTGAATCCAGGCCCCTTAAACACTTTGCCCCAACTTGGTAAGATTGCCAATTGGTGTGAGGAACCCATCGATACCGCTGCGGGTAAATCTGAGTGTGATTAATTTCCCGACTGCTTCACCCTCTCCCAGTCCCTAAAAAAGTTTAACTTATCGGGTTGGTGGGGGGGGTTGAGGATTTCGGTTCAGGACAGGTTTTATTGGCGAAATCACAGCGATAAATTGCCGGTTTTTGCCAACTGAGGGGAATTTCCAGCAAATCCCTGGAACCGGTCATGGCTTGTCCCAGAAAGAGAGCCAGAGCAATACAATTGAGAATTGTATGGGCGATGCGCCAACGATGGGAACGGTCTTTATAGATATCTTCAACAATGGCCAGAGAGAAAATCATCAGTAATGATGCGGCCATGCCGATATAGTAGTGGGACCAGTACCATTGGGCCGAGAGTCGCCAGACCCCATCCTGAGAACCGATAATAATTAAACCGATGCCGGTCAAGGTGGCAAAAATTCCGCGCCAGAGAGCTTGTCTAGCGCGGTAGAGACAGACCAAAGAGGCAATGGTGACAAAAAACATCAAAATCACAAAAATGACCTGAAAGGAGTCTAATTTTCCGTGTTTTTGTTGATCGACAAAACCATTAAACCCGTAAACGACCGAGTAAGCTAGTGCTAACAGGTTAACCCCTACCACTGTACCCGTTAACCAGCGGCCTAAGCGTAGATGTTGCGGCCCGACCACTGGGGGAATTTTACTTTTATTTCCCGCAGCCGTTTCTAAGCGACGTTGACGGGTTTGCCAAGCAAAGTTAACTACGAGGCCGATAATAGGGAAAACGACCACTATCCCTAGGACAGGATGAATGAGAGCCAGAAAATCGACGAATTGCATATAAATATCCCGAAAATAGTCAGCAGAAAATCGTCAATAGTTGACAAGCTATAGCCTTGTTTTTTTTAGCTTATCGCAGATATCAGGAGGCGGTCGGCAAAAGGCAAAAGGCAGGAGATAGGGTGATAGGGTGATAGGGTGATAGGGTTTTGGGGTGATAGGGTGATGAGACAGCTTCCCCATTTCCCCACTACCCCACTACCCCACACCCCACACCCCACACCCCACACCCCACACCCCACACCCCACTACCCCACTACCCCACTACCCCACTACCCCACTTCCCCACTTCCCCACTTCCCCACACCCCACACCCCCACTTCCCATTTCGGACTAGGAACCTCTTCGATGATCGGCTAATCTAAAAGCAGCAATCCTTAGATTCAATCCTGACTATGAAACTACAAGAACTTTTAACAACTATCCCTCTGGTTTCCCCGATTTCTTCTCCTATCGCTTTAGAAACCGAGATTACAGGAATTTCTACTAATTCTCATGCTTGTCAACCGGGAGATTTATTTATCGGTTTACCCGGTACTCGCGTCGATGGGGGCGAATTTTGGCGTTCCGCTTTGGAAACCGGGGCCGTAGCGGCGCTTATCTCCCCGGCAGCCGCAGCTAAATTTCCCCCCCCGGAGGATGCTTCGGTAATGGTTGTGGCAGATTTAGTTACTGCCGCTGCTGCGATCGCTGCTAAATTCTATCATTATCCGGCCCTTACCCTAAAATTAATCGGTGTGACGGGAACCAACGGCAAAACCACCACCACCCATTTAATTGAATATTTTCTCAGCCAAGCAGAGATTCCCACCGCTTTATTCGGGACTCTTTACACCCGTTGGCAAGGATTCCAAGAAACCGCTAATCATACCACCCCTTTCGCTAACGAGTTACAAGCCAGTTTAGCCAAAGCGGTGAGCGCCGGCAATGAAATCGCCGTCATGGAAGTTAGTTCCCATGCACTGGCCCAGGGACGGGTACAGGGTTGTACTTTTCCCGTGACGGTGTTTACCAATCTCACCAGAGACCATCTCGATTATCACCTCGATATGGAGGATTATTTTGCCGCTAAAGCTAAATTATTTAGTCCCGATTATCTGCAAGGTAAGGCGATTATTAACCTTGATGATGAATATGGTCAACGTTTAGCGGCCTCCCTGTCTCCCCAACAGGTTTTAACCTATAGTGTGTCCGATGCTAGTGCCGATTTTTATACTAAGGATTTACAATATCAACCCACGGGAGTTGAAGGGGTGATGGTGACTCCCCAAGGAGAAATAGCCTTTGCTTCTCCTCTGGTGGGCCAATATAATCTGGCTAACCTCTTGGCGGCGGTGGCGGCAGTGTTAGAATGTGGTGTAGATTTAGGGAAAGTAATCGGTCAAATTCCCCAGTTTTCAGGAGTACCGGGGCGGATGGAACGGGTTAGCACCGCTCCCGACCAAGATATCAGCGTCATTGTCGATTATGCCCATACTCCCGACAGTTTAGAGAATGTTTTAAAAGCAACACGTCCCTTTATTTCTGGTCGGATGATTTGTGTTTTTGGTTGTGGCGGCGATCGAGATCGGACAAAACGGCCGTTAATGGGGAAAATAGCGGCCGAATTAGCAGATTTAGCCATAGTTACCTCCGATAATCCCCGCACAGAGTCTCCCGAACGAATCCTTCAGGATATCGTCGCTGGCATTCCCCCAGAAATTACCGTGCAGGTAATTAGCGATCGCGCTTTGGCCATTGACAGGGCCATTCAAGCAGCGCAACCGGGAGACGGAGTAATTATTGCCGGTAAAGGTCACGAAGATTATCAAATTTTGGGGACGGAAAAAATCCATTTCGATGACCGCGAACAGGCCCGGGCCGCTTTGATAAAAGTGAAAAAGTGATGAGGGATGATTAATTGTCAAGAAAAGCTAACATTAGTTGACCGAAAATTTGGGTACAAGCCCCGCCATGCCCGCGCAGGGTCGGGCGGCTCCACTTAAATAGGGTTTGCGGCAAAAAGTTTTTCCTAGGGGCAGGGTGTAGGGTGTGGGGTGTGGGGTGTGGGGTTTTACCGATTTTGAGGGGGTCAATTACCTAATTTTCAGGGAAAAAGTCCCTGAATTTACCCCTGATCACTCCCATATCTGGT
>NZ_JAPZRB010000106.1:0-25380 GCF_027531105.1 Microcystis sp. LE18-22.4A | reverse complement strand
GTCTAATGATCTGGTAGTCTATGAAGCTTTAAAGGTAAGAAACTTAGTAAAAAATCGTCAGCTGTCTAAGTCGATTTCTGATGCTTCTTGGTATCAATTCACTGAATGGTTGAATTATTTTGCCAAGATTTATCGGATTGTCTGTATTGCTGTTACTCCCCATTTCACGACTCAAGATTGTTCAGTTTGTGGTACGAGAGTTCAAAAAACATTAAGCACTAGAACTCATCAATGTCCTAACTGTAAAACAGTCTTGGATAGGGATCATAATGCAGCAATCAACATTCTTAAAAAAGGGTGGCAATATTTGGGAAATCATCTCAACGGTACTGTTGGGCAAACAGAAACCGACCCAAACCCCCTACCCCCCCTGCCCCCCCGACATCGGGGGGGGCGGGGGGACAAGGGGGGGGAGAGTCCGGCCTCTGGATTCTTAATGGAGACATTGAGAATCTAAGTTGTCTCGTTGAACAAGGAATTTCCGATAGTGATAGGTCAAGAATCCCCCGTCACAGCGTAGCTTGACGGTGGGAGTATGTCAATCATCCTTGATTGTAACCAGTCCTTGTGCCTTCTTATCTCCTTGAGGGTCAACAATTATACCAATACAAGTGTACGGAAAAACTCACCTGTAAAATCACTTACTCCCAAAAGCGATTAATAGCTGTGAACAAAATCACATTTTTGGCCATACCTAAATCACTATCTAGAGGATTTTCTCGGTCTATTGTGTAGTTAGTGGTGAAGTTAGTTAGGTCAAGACATTTTTGATCGGGAGTTTTCTGGGGAAATTGTCAAGGAAGTAGGTAGTAGTAAATTTTCACTGGTTTCCGAAAACCCTTTTCGACTTGATTGACCGATAGTTTAATAAAATCTCTGTGACTGCAATCAATGTTAAATATTTAGGCAAGTATATAAAATGGGAATCAGGACAGGTTAAAGCTATGCGTTTTTATTTAGAGTATATCAATCACTTGGGTCGTTTACAGAAAAAATCCGCTCATCGTCGTCTGCAAGCGGGTTTCACGATTACAGAAGTCTTACTGGCAGGTTTGATGATGCTGATTGCCGTCTTGGTGGCGGGAATTGGCTTGATTAACCTGCTCAGAAGTAACTATCGAGCTAATGCCGATAGTGAAATCCAGAATAATCTTAATCGTACTCTAGAGTTTGTTTCAGATGAAGTGAGACGAGCAAGAATTATCGCTAATTCTGAAACAGCGATCACGAGTACTAAAGTACCCACAGCAGCGAAAGCAGTTCTTGCTTTCCAAATTCCCGACCCCAACAATCCCAGTCTGGCTCCGATCAGTGAACAGATCGTTTACTATACCATCGCCCCCGCCCCTCAAAGTAGCTTGACCGGTCTGCGAGTCTTGTGGCGCTATGGTCCAAACTTGGACGATAAGGGCAACTACATCACCCCCGCAGATGATGCTACTTGGCAACATTCCCCCGTCACCGATATGTTAGCAGCGACTGCTAAGAACTCCAATTGTCCTACGGATTTTAACGGAATCGTCGCCCCTAGCAGTACTGTGGACGGTTTTTTTGCCTGTGTTCACAAGGATGGTAATCAAGTGATTTTGAATGCCAACGCTCAGGTAAAGATGACTACCAATGAGGAAGTTGAATACTCTGTCAGTACCAGAGTTTTCTCGAGAGCTTGTGGTGAAATATTTTGCCTCGCAAGCGGCACCTCTACTACCACCTCTACTCCCACCTCTACTCCCACCCCTGCTCGTGCTTTTGATAACAAACGTGGTAGCGGGGCTCTCAGACCAACTCTACCCGTCCTTACCGTGCCGGCAACTGTTACAGCTGAAGTTATTAAAGGAGGAACTTGTACATTCAGTGATTCCTGCGGTGTTGTTACTGCACCTAACAAAGATTTGCCCGGGACACCGGAAGGAGCTTTGGGTTCACCTGTTCAGGCAAATGCTGGAGATGGCATTGTGGTTTTTGTGAATGGGTTGCGTAATGTCTATGAAAGCAGTACAACTCAAACCGTAGATGTATATACCTCTGATACCGGTTTACCCCCAGACATCAATATCAGTCCCCTTACTAATAACCAAATTTTATTCGTGTTTACGACTAAAACGACTCCAACAACCTCCTATCAGATTTTAGTAACCATTGTACCCAATTAGCTAAACTTATGGCAATAAGCTGAAACCTTGATGTTATCCTAGTTAGGGTTTGCGGCAAAAAGCTTTTCCTGGGGGCAGGGTGTAGGGTGTGGGGTGTGGGGTGTAGGGTTTTACCCATTTTCAGGGGGTCAATTACCTAATTTTCAGGGAAAAAGTCCCTGAATTTTCTCCCCGATCACTTCAATCACTGGCACTTTTTGATGGGAAAAAAGTCTAAAGGACGATCCTGGGCAAAAAATCTAACTTAAACAGCGAATTGCCTCCAATAAACCCCTGGCTTTGTTGAGGGTTTCTTCATACTCTTTCTCCGGCTCAGAATCGGCTACTAACCCTGCTCCCGCTTGCACAGAAACCAGATAATTTTGATTACCTTGGGGACGAACAATCATAGTGCGAATTGTGATGGCACTATTTAACTGTCCCTCGAAATCGTAGTAACCATAAACCCCTGAATAGGGACCACGACGACAGGGTTCCAATTCATGAATAATTTCCATGGCGCGAATTTTCGGGGCCCCACTGACGGTTCCCGCGGGAAAACAAGCTTTTAATAAATCCCAAGCACTTTTATTGGTTGCTAAATCCCCGACCACATTACTAACAATGTGCATAACGTGGGAATAACGTTCAATTATCATTAATTCATCCACTTTGACCGTACCTCGATCGCACACCCGACCTAGATCATTTCTCCCCAAATCCACTAACATAATATGCTCGGCAATTTCTTTGGGATCTTGCAATAAATCCGTTGCTAAAGCTTGGTCTTCACTGAAGTTTTGTCCCCGGCGACGGGTGCCAGCAATTGGTCTGACCGTAGCCTTTATTTTACCTAATTCGTCCCGTTCTGCCTTAACCATCACTTCAGGACTAGAGCCAATAATTTGCCAATCCTTAAAGTTATAAAAAGCCATGTAGGGAGAAGGATTAATCAGACGCAGGGAACGATATAAATCGAAGGGATGACCCTGATAATTGGCATTTAAACGCTGGGAAATAACCACCTGAAAAATATCCCCCGCTTTGATGTAATCCTTCGCTTTCAAGACATTTTGACAGAATTTTTCCTGAGTTGTATTGCTTTCATAGACTAATTCTTTCCCCTGACCAACCGGTAATAATTCCAAGGTTTTGGCATTAGTTGGTAGGGGTAATCGTAACTTCAGAACTAACTGTGTCACTCGATCGCAGGCCGCTTGATAAGCGGCCGCTAAATCGGGATTTTTACCCCGGATATCGGCATAAGCGATCGCCCAGATTTTCCGTTTAACTTGATCGAAAATAATCAGATTATCCACCTGCATCCAAATACCATCTGGTAGATCGGCATCGGTAGCGGCATAAATAGGCACTCGCGGTTCGATCCAATTAATTAATTCATAACCCCAAAAACCAAATAACCCCCCTATTCCGGCGGGTAATTGCGGCAATTTAACCGGCACGATCGGGGCTAAACATTGGGTTAAAATCTCGAAAGGATCCCCCGAAAAAATCTCTTGAGAACCATCGCGAAAAGTTTGGGTAGTGGTGTTTCCCCGCGCTTCTAATACCCAGACGGGATCGCCTCCTAAAAAGCTGTAGCGTCCCAAGGTTTCGCCCCCTTCCACCGACTCTAATAAAAAATTGTAGGCTTGATTGGCACAAACTTTATACCAGGCCGAAACGGGTGTTTCTAGGTCAGCGATCCATTCTTGATAGACAGGAATAAAGTTACCTTGACCGGCGAGTTGACGAAAGCGATCGAAGTCGGGGAAGATCATATTTTGATGGTTCAGGAAACGGATAGCACAACACTTGTAGGGGAGAAAACGGAATGATGAATTATGAATTATGAAGGAGTGGGAAGTGGGGAAGTGGAGAGGTGGGGTAGTGGGGTAGTGGGGTAGTGGGGTAGTGGGGTAGTGGGGAAGTGGGGAAGTTGTCTCATCACCCTAACACCCCAAAACCCCTCGCAACGCGCACGCAGTGACCACCCTATCTCCTGAATACTGACTCCTAACTCCTAACCCCAGGAAAAACTTTTTGCCGCAAACCCTAGCAATTAATTGCCGATTGCGATAAGAGAAATCGAGAGTCAGAAGTTAAATCTTGGGGCTAAATAGCTTCTTAATCTAACTCCCCACTCTCGATTTTAGGGATTATTTATGCTTCGTAGGGAGTGACACCAGAGAACTTAATTGTCGCTGGTTCGGGGTTTTTGCCGATATTGCGGTCTTTTTTGCCGAAAAATTCACGACCGGCGTTAACTTTTTCGGGGAAGACACCATCAGCAGGGTGGAGATATTGCACTTCACCACTGGGGTAAATCCGATAGATTTTGTAATCTTCGATTTTGGGCTTGAATTTCGTCCGTAATTGGGTACCAAGAGCGAGCGCGTGTTCTTTGCGGGCCAAATAGAGGAGATTTTCGCCTTCGTTCATGATAGCGGCGCCACCGGTGGGCATTTCAAAGACTTGTTCTTTGCTGCTGGTCCAGGTGATGGCGTACTTTTCTTCCAGATCGGCTTTGGTGAGTAAACCGCCCGTGCTGCCACCGAACTTAGGAGCTTTTCCAGAAAGTTCTGTCATAGGATTTTGTTCTCTCTACAAAAATAAACAAAAGGGGTTTTAGGGAATCCTATCACTGACACCCCCTCTCTCTAGTAGTCTTGTCAAGAACTGTAACATTATTTTGTACTAGACTATAGAACTAAGCTCTTGGCCGATCGCCAACTTGCCTAGGAATCAGCCGCCACTTTAATCGATCGCCCGTCGGGAAATTTGCCAACTTAAAAAAATTACCGGAATTAATCCCACTAAGACAATGGCCAGGGCCGGGGCCGCCGCTTCCACTAAACGTTCATCACTGGCGTATTGATAAACGCGCACCGCTAGGGTATCAAAATTAAAAGGTCTTAAGACCAAAGTAGCAGGTAATTCCTTCATCACATCGACAAAAACTAACATAGCCGCCGTCAATAATCCCCCCGACAAAAGGGGAATATGCACTTTAATTAAAGTGGCACCAGTGCCATAGCCAAGGCTGCGGGAAGCATCATCTAAACTAGGTTTAATTTTACTTAAACTCGATTCTAACGTGGAAAAAGCTACGGCTAAAAACCGGACAATATAGGCAAAAATCACACAGAAAATCGTGCCGCTCAGAATTAAATTGATATTTAATACTTGATTGAAAAAGTTATCTAATTTGCCGATAGGAATTAAAACCCCCACCGCGATAACAATGCCGGGGATAGCGTAACCAGCCGCCGCAATCCGCACAGAACCCTTAAGAGTTTTATTCGGATTAATTCTTTCCCCGTAGGCGAGAATTAAAGCTAAAAATACCGCAATAATTGCGCTTAAACTAGCCAGAAAAAAACTGTTTACCGATAAAATAAGAAAGTCATTATTAAAAGTTTCTTGGCCATGATTAAAGGCTAGATAGGTCAGATAGAAAGCAGGGGCGATAAACCCAAGAAATACTGGTAAAAAACAGGCGATCATTACCAAAAAACTCCGAACAAATCCTAGTTCGTACTTAGTCGGTGACTGGAAACGATTGGTCATTTCATAGTAACGAGCTTGACGACGGGAGGATTGTTCAAGGAAAACTAAAACGAGGATAAATACCATTAAAACTGTGGATAACTGCCCCGCCGCTATGCGATCGCCCATACCGAACCAAGTATTATAAATCCCCGTGGTAAAAGCATTAATTCCAAAATACTGCACCGTACCAAAATCGTTCAGAGTTTCCATTAAAGCTAGAGCTAATCCCGCCATAATTGCCGGTCTTGCTAGGGGTAAAGCGACAGTAAAAAAACTGCGCCAAGGATTACATCCCAAGGAGCGACTTGCCTCCACCGTGCAGACAGATTGCTCTAAAAAACCGACCCTTGCTAACAGATAAACGTAGGGATAAAGCACCAGTATTAACATCAGAATCCCCCCCCAGAGAGAACGGATATTAGGAAACCAATAATCCTCGACACTATTCCAACCGAAAACACTTCTTAAGAACGTCTGCACCGGACCAAAATAGTCCATCATATTGGTATAAGTATAGGCCAAGAGATAGGCAGGAGCGGCAAGGGGTAGTAATAATAACCATTGAAATTGTTGACAACCGGGAAATTGACACATCGTTGTTAACCAAGCAGTGCCGACACCGATGATTAAAACGCCGCTGCCCACCCCGCACATTAACCAAAAAGAATTAACTAGATAATCCCAGAGAACAGTTTCGATCAGATGTTGCCAGACTTGACTAGAATTAGTTAATAAACTACTGGCAACCGATAAAATCGGCAGGGACACAAGCAGGGCAATTAGTAAAACCGCAATTGTCCATCCCTGTCTAAAAAAAGAGCGAGATTCTTTCAGCAAAAACATTTTTAATAAGATTGTTAAAGCAATTTTTAGAGAACGGTCTAGTTATGCCTTCTTCGCTTGTGAGGTCAACTTACAGCCAGCAGTTCATTCAGCTTGTTTTTCAGATTTGGCGATGTCATCAGCGGGTTGTAAACTTCTCCTGCGTAAGGTTGCCAAACATAACTAGGGCTAAAGGAGCGAAATACTGGCAATATTCCTAGCTCGCCTGCAAGTGGTTTCGCTAAAACCAGTCCTGGGATAGATAGATTGGATGATTCTTCGATAAGCTCAGTGTATGTTCTAAACTCATCGACTTCAACACCAACCAGTGCATAACGGAAGGTGGGGGCAAATCGTAGGGACTGATAGAGTAAAATACCTAACTCTGTCATTGAATAGGCACTTTCAGGGCTGTCTATTCCCACTTCGCTAAGATTATTTGGTGAAACGCGACACCACCAATTTTCTTCTATGTCTTGGAATGTGTCTGTGCGACATGGGCACTGGCGACCATTTGACAGCAACAATGACATTCCCTGAAAATGTTGAGCAAATTTATCGGCCTTGCTCTCATCAGAACCACATTCTGCGGATAAACTAAATATCCATGCCATTTTCATAGACTCCTATTGTGTGTATGCCACTAATCCACCTTTTCCCAATATTTTTGGGTCTTTGCCAATGCCGCTTCGTACCTTTCTAGAGCCATTGTAACTCTTGGCATGATGCTAACGTGGGTTGGGCTATCTTGGACAGCCTGTAAATCTCCTGTAATAATGCTGTCATCAATCTGCCACAAAGGAGCTTTGCCCATGCCGCCAAATTTTGGCTGTAACTGCTCACTTTTCACTCCTCACCCCCTCACGAACCAAAAAGCCTGTAAACTTGATTTTATAAGGTGGATTTGCTATTATTTGGCTCTTGCAAGCGATGCAAGCACTCCTGAACTGATAACACAGGTACCGATGAATTCAAAAACCCTTGATTATCTCGGGTCAAGATAGCATCAAGTCCTTGAGCTACAGCACAAGCAACCTGAATCCCATCCTCATAATCAGCCAAACCTGAACTAAACGCTACCTCTAGAACCTCCCGGTTTACAGGGCAGATTTCCATTGCTGTCAATGTCTCTGAAACTGCTTGCCGTGCTTGCTCAATACTGCGCGTGTGTCTTCGAGCAATGTAAAAAATGTCCGTGAGGGTTGTGGCTGTGACATACCCGACGATCTGACCGGAATCGATCGCCTGAAATAGTCGTTCTGCATCTTGGAAAAATAGCTCTCTCTGCAATAGAAAATCTAGGAGAACATTAGTATCAATTAAAACTCTCACTAAAGGTATTTCTCCAGCCGACGCTCTTCCAACATGGCAGCTACTTCTTGGTCGGTTGGTGCAAGTTGGTCTGTTTTGAGTAAGCCACGCATCCGTTGAATTGCACCAGCACGATCAGGTCTAGCAATTGGGGTACTCTGCAAGGACTCAATAATGGCGCTAACCAGCGCAAGTCGCTCGCTCGGTGATAGCTTAACCGCTTCTTCCTTTAGGTCTTGTAGTAACATAGACATTCCTTGGGGCTGAATATTCTGGAATTTCTTAAAAATAATTATAACCCTGATTTATGATCAGGGCTGTAGGGCGAGTTAGCAACAACGTAACCCGGGGAATATCAGGAAATTGATGGTGCGTTACACGAGAAAAAATTAGCTAATCAATAGGACTAGGTTATTGGCTCCTAAAAATTAGGATTTCTGTAACAGATTGCGGTAGTCAAACACGCGAATGAGCGTCCCTTTTTTCGGTAAATCGGCGGCACGAATCCGCAATTTATTGTCCTCGATTAAACGGATATTTTTATCCTTGACTAACTTGAGAAATTCATCTACAGACACCAATTCACAGGCCTTTTTATCGGCGGCACTGGTGAAGTATTGCGTCGGGACAGCAATTCGCGGCTGTAAAACTTCGATCGCCTGTTTTGCTTCTTGGGGATTATAATTTTTTGGACCACCTCCCACGGGAATAAAAGCTAAATCCGGCGAACCTAGGAGAATTCTTTGTTCTAATTCGAGCGGGGCTGCTGCCCCCCCTAAATGGACAATACTAATCCCCGCTTGGGTCCAACGCCAGGCTACATTCATGCCGAAACGTTGCCCCCCCATGCGATCGTGGGCGATACTAATACCCTGGAATTTTAATTTACCCAGATCGTAGGCCCCCGGCTCAAACAAAATTTTCGGATTACCGGGTAAACCCTCGGCCGCCCCTTCATCCCACAGTTGACTACTAATTAAAACGATATCTGCTTCTACTTTTGGCAAAGGAAAACCCGCCGTACAACCAATTGCCCGGAAAGGATTAACTAGGACTCTTTGCCCTCCTCCGGTGAATAAAAAGCAACTATGACCCAACCATTGAACTAAGAGGGAATTATCGGGTTTTTGGGGGGAAGTGGGGTTAGTGGGTTTCGGTTTAGTTTCCGCTAAAACTGAGCTTACTGCCACGGTTAAGAAACTTGCCCCCGCCGATAAGATAAAATCTCGCCTTTTCATAAATGTAGATGCAGAATTAATCAATTGAAGGTTAATTTCAGGGGTTGGGGATTAGCAAACACTAGAGGGATCGCAGAAAGTTTCTTAAAAGTTCCTTGCCAGCAGTGGTTAAAATACTTTCGGGATGAAATTGTACTCCTTGAATGTGGGGGTAATCCCGATGACGGACTCCCATGACCGTGCCATCTTCTACCCAGGCCGTGATCTCTAAATTATCCGGCATGGTGGAGCGATCGATCACTAAACTATGGTAACGGGTGGCAGTAAAAGGATTTTCTAAGCCTTGAAATACCCCTTCATTGTTGTGATAGATTGGGGAAGTTTTGCCGTGCATCAAGACTGGGGCCGAGACCACATCCCCTCCGAATACCTGACCGATACTTTGATGACCGAGACAGACCCCCAAGATTGGCAAATGGGGGCCAAATTTGGCGATTAATTCCAGAGATATGCCCGCATCGACCGGACGACCAGGACCGGGGGAAATGACAATTCCATCCGGCCGCATTTGTTCGATCGTGGCCAGATCGATTTTATCATTACGATAGACCTCGATCGGCACGGCGATCGGGAACTCGGAGGCTAATTCTCCCAAATACTGGACTAAATTGTAGGTAAAACTATCATAGTTATCGATGACGATTATCAAGAGTCTCTCTCCTTTCTTTAGCCTCGCTCAGTATTTTCATTCTACACCCCGGCTGTCTCGATCGAGATAGCCGGGGTGTAGGGGGTAGGCTATTTTTGAGCAGTCAGCTAGAATCTGCCCGGAATTGCTAATTAGGGTTGGCTGAATAAATCTAAAAACCTTATCCAACAAGGTTTTTAGATTTTTTTTCCCTCAAAAAGTGCCGACCATTGGAGTGATTGGGGGGACAATTCAGGGACTTTTTCCCTAAAAATTAGGTAATTGACTCCCTGAAAATGGGTAAAACCCTACACCCCACACCCCACACCCTGCCCCCACGAAAAACTTTTTGCCGCAAACCCTAATCACAGCCTAAACTATCTCTGGTGGCCACTCCCGTGACCGGATTAATCCCATCGGCCCGTTCACACATTAACTTGACCTGATAGCTATCAATTACCGCGTTAGTGAAATCGGCCCAGGTAATAATCGTGTCTTGACACTCCCCACCGTAAAACGGACGGGGATTCTTGGTTCAACGACAGGGCTTAAAAATCTAAAGGAAGTGTAACCTTCACCCTACGACCAAATACCCCATCTAAAGATGCAAATATCGAGCCAGTAGCAATAGACCCCTAGCGGCCTTATCTCCCCAAGCGTAGATTATACTGTTCGGGTATGCCCTACCCTACAGTTTGAGTTTTCAGGGTTATGGGTGCTAGTTTTCGGTACTCGTTAGAGTCCATACGTTTTTTAAGAGGTTATTCGCTCCTCTGTGCAAGGAAGCCCAACCACTGGCATGAGCGTCCTGGTGTTTTTTATACCGCTCACGGGCGGTTTAACTTAAAGGAGGCTACCTTTGGTCTGCTGATATTGTAGTCTACTGACAACACAATGTCAAGACCTAATATCTTACAAGTGAGACTTTCTGACGAAGAACTAGAAAAACTCAAACGGTATGCTCAACAAAAACAAATTTCTGCTGCCGAAGTTGTCAGGGATTGGATTAAAAAGTTAAAGTAATCAAGCCGCCCTCCGCTCCGCTAAAGGGCGGGGTTTTCAACCCAAATTTTCGATAAATCGGCCCCTTCTAGGTTAACTCCCCGCATCGCGGCAGCTGCGAAAACTCCTCCGCGTAAATCCTGATGGGAAAAATCCCGATCTTGCAGCTGGGCAAAACTATAGTTAATCGTTTTATCTTGGGCCAAAGCCACTGGACGGGCCGCGAAAAGTAGCCAAAGAATCGCCAGCAAAATAATTAAAACCAGACTGAAAAAATTTTTCAACATTGTTACTGTTGAGCGTCGAAAAACTGGGACGCATCATCACCCACCCGAATAGTTAGGTCTGAGTCTAAAGCACCAGTGGAGGATGATTCTACTTTACCGATTCCCAATTGATTTTTCAAGAGGTTAGCGGACTGAATATCACCTTTTTGAGCAATAATTGCCGTGGTTTCTAGCTTTTGGGAGGAGTCATCGCTAATATAAACATTTGTGTAGCCCTGTTTGGCCAGATAATTGCGAGTACGACGGGCTAAACCTTTGGTATGGGTGGCATTTTGAATGGCAATCCGCAGACTATAAATGGAGGTTTCTCCCCGCGAATAGTTATCGGTAAAATTATTAGCCACAATGGTTCTAATTTCGCGACGGTTCAAAATCCAATAACTGCGACCATCGTATTCCTCCAGGTTGTTAAACCGGCCGGGGAGTAGGATCATTCTTAAGTCATCCTGTTTAATTTCCCGGCCAAAATTAGCGATAGCCAGCATTTCCTCGACGGATAAATTCGTATCGATATATTGTTGTAAAACCTGTACTGCTTTCGGGAGACTGGGGAGAATTGTCGGACTAAAAATCTTTTGTTGTAGTGCTTTTAATAAAATTTGTTGTCTTTGTACGCGACCGATATCGCCGTATTGCTGGTTACGAAAACGGGCAAATTGTTCGGCCTGGTCGCCGTTGAGATTTTGCCAACCTTCTTGTAAATCAATTTCTAATTTTTGGGTGACATCTTTATGATACATTCGTTCGGGTACATAAACCTCTACACCCCCGACTAAATCGACTAATTCCTTAAAGGCATCGGTAGTCACCCGGACATAGCGATCTACGGTGACATCCCCTAAAGTATTACTGACCACTTCCGCCGCTAGAGTTGGTCCACCGTGAACATTGGCATCGTTAATTTTAGTGAAACCGTGGCCGGGGATTCTGACGCGGCTATCGCGAGGGATAGACAACATTCTCACGGTTTTATCGCTAGGATCGAAGCGCACTAGGAGCATGGTGTCGCTGCGACCTTTAAATACATCGTCGCCGTTTTTGGCATCTAAAACTCGATCGATCCCCATAACTAAAATATTAACAGGACGAGAAAGCTGCTGGTTAATTAAGCTATTCCAAGCTTGAGCCTCAAGGATGTCTGTTTGGGTGGGAAAAGTCGTTTTTTGGAAGATAGCCCCAATTGGCGCCGGTAAGGGACTAATTAAAGCGACGGCAGCCCCAACAGTGGCGGAAACTAGGGCGGTAAAACTGAGGGTTATTCCCCAAAATAAGCCCTTTTGTAGGGGAGATGCTTTTTTTAAACCGGACATGACCGAACTGACCACCGTGACGGTATTTTCTGAGTTTTGGCTGTATTCCTGCTTTTCAAACCGCCCCGAAACATTGGCCATGGACTAACCTCAACATCTGATTAAAAGCTTACTTTAGGAGGTGACTGCTGATCCATAGAATCTATCTCTAGCGCAAAAGTTCCAGATATTGGTCACTCCCCCCTCGCCGGCTATTGTAACATATTGTTAAGGAACTGGCTATAATAGACCTCTTGTAAAAATCAAAATTTGTCTTGGTTGGTTAGGAGTCGGTCGTCAGTAGTCAGTAGTCAGTAGTCAGGAGAATTAAGAATGAATAATGAGCAATTAAATGGTCTATTTAGAGATTTTATGCCATTTAATCCTTATTTTTGCGGTTTTTGAACCCTGAAAAGTTAATTAGGCAAGAGGAATTTGAGGGATTCAGTTCGGTTATAAATTATCTCTGTGGCCAAGAATTAAGAGAGGTGGAAACTTGAAGATGACAGAACTAAGGTTATTCTCCTTGTTTTTATCCCTTAGCTTTTGGCTAGTTGGGCATTTGTTTCTGTCAATATAATTCTGATCTATTTTTTATGAAAATCATCTCTATTCCCCCATCATCGACCCAAGAATATCTCTGTATAAGAGACTTAAATCTCTACAATTCTCCCAGTTGTCAAGAGTTAGCTACCCAAGCACAACAGGGAAGACAATTAAAATTTATTTCCCTAGAAATTACCGAAAAAGGGCTACAAATTCAGCTAAGGGAAGATAATTATTTAGCTTGGTTATGCGGAGAAGATTTAGATGCAATTGCGGTGGCCACCACAGCTTATCAAAAAATTCCTCTAACTCGTTCCGACATAGAAAAACATATTCCTGAGATTATCACTTTTACTCAGGAAGCAAGGAACCGTACCAATCATTATCTCTGGGGTGGAACCCTTGCACCTAATTACGATTGTTCAGGATTAATCCAGGCTGCTTTTGCCACTTTTGGTATTTGGTTGCCGAGGGATTCCTATCAACAGGAGGCTTTTTGTCAAAAAATAAACCGAGAGGAATTACTCCCAGGAGATTTAATTTTTTTTGGTGATAAAAGAGTTAATCATGTGGCGTTATATCTAGGGAATAATCAATATATCCACAGTTCAGGAAAAGAAACAGGTAACAATGGTATCGCTATAAATCTACTTACTGATGATAGGGATAGCGTTAGTCGTCATTATTATCAAAAATTATGGAGTTTCGGTCGAGTTATGCACAATTAATCAGTTATCAGGGAAATGGGGAAATGGGGAAATGGGGAAATGGGGAAATTTCAACTAAAACCCCAAAACCCTAAAACCCCAAAACCCCAAAACCCCAACCCCTAACTCCTCACTCCTTACTCTCCCCCATAGGTAATCATGTCAGAAAACATCTCCCTAAGCGGTCTGTCAATTCGTCGTCACATAGGAGTATTGATGTTAACTATAGCAGTTATCATCATCGGTCTTTTTTTTCTAAATCGTTTAGAAGTGGACTTGCTTCCTTCTATCACTTATCCCCGCATTAGTTTAAGGATGAATGTACCCGGAGTTTCCCCGGAAGTCATTCTCGAAGAAGTAACTAAACCCCTAGAAGAAGGAATGAGTGCCACCGAGGGAGTAGTGCAAGTTTATTCAGAAACTCGCGAGGGGAGGATGCGAGTAGATTTATTTTTTCAACCGGGGGGAGACTTAAATGTCGCTTTAAATGAAGCTACCGAAAGTTTTAATCGTGTCCGACAAAATTTACCCGATATTATTGAGGAACCGCGCTTAAACAAATTTGAACCCTCTCGTTTACCCGTCTATGAATTCGCTGTCGTTTCTGATACCCTACCCCTAAAAGATTTAAGATTATTTGCTGATGAAGAATTAGGGAGAGAATTAGGATTTGTGGGAGGAGTGGCAGTGGTGGACGTGATTGGGGGAGTTAGAGAAGAAATTCAAGTTAATATTGACCTGCAGCGATTACAATCTTTAGGAGTGGGATTAAATCAGGTTTTAGACACCCTAAAAAGACGCAATCAGGACATCTCTGGGGGCCGACTAGAGGGAGAAACCGGGGAACCTTTAACCCGTGCGGTGGGGAAATTTAAAAACGTAGCGGATATCCAAGATTTAGCGCTGACCGATAGTAATAATCCCGAAGAAAAAATCTATCTGCGGGATGTGGCCAGAGTTATCGATGGGACAGAAGAACAAAGAATTTTTGTCACCCTAAATGGAAAAAATGCCGTGAGGGTTAGCGTCCAAAAACAACCGAATGCGAACACGATTGCTGTGGTAGAAGGGGTCAAAAAACGCATTGCCGAATTAAAAAAATCCGGGTTAATGACCGGGGGAATACAAGTCGTCCCCACTACTGATGAGTCTGTATTTATCCAAAACGCGGTTAATAACGTGGTTTCGTCGGGACTAGCGGGGACAATTCTAGCAGGACTGACTGTATTCGTCTTTCTCGGTTCCCTGCGACAGACTTTTATCATTACCCTAGCGATTCCTCTTTCTACCCTCGTCGCAATTATCTGTATGAAGTTATTCGGGTTATCGATAAATGTGTTTAGTTTGGGAGGATTGGCCCTAGGGGTGGGTATCGTGGTGGATAATTCCATTGTCATGCTGGAAAATATTGCCCTCAAAGTTAATCAAAACCAAAATAAGCGAGATTTTTTAGAAATTGCCCGGAATAGCAGCCAAGAGGTAGAATCTGCTTTATTGGCCTCCACTGCGACTAATCTCGTCTCTATCCTGCCATTTTTACTACTGGGTGGTTTTATTTCCCTGCTGTTTAACGAGATTATCCTCACTATCAGTTTTGCTGTGGCTGCTTCTCTGTTGTGTGCGTTAACTGTTGTTCCCATGTTGGCCAGTCGTTTGTTAAATATGCGGGTTTCTAGTGGTATCCATCGGTTTTGGCTCTTAAAAGTCTTTAGTCAACGTCTAGAAGGTTTAACCATCCTCTACGGTCGTTTTTTAGCTAAAATCATCCACTACAGAATACCTGTTATCCTGCTGGCCTTTTTAATTTTAGGGGGAAGTAGTTTTTATCTCTGGCAATATATCCCCCAAGAAGTCTTTAGTCGTATTCAAACCGGACAGGTGAACGTTTTTGCCCAATTTCCCCCGGGTACCAATTTAAATACTAACCGTCAGGTGATGCGGGAAGTAGAAAAGATTCTATTATCACAGCCGGAAACTGAGTATGTTTTTACTACCAGTGGCGGTTCTCTTTTTGGCACAACTACCAATGAAAATATTTTGCGCGCTTCTAGTACGATTAATCTCAAAAAAGGCACTAATACAGAAGCATATATCGAACGGATGAGCAAAGCACTAGAGCAATTAAACCTCGTTAACGTGCGTTTGCGTCTCACCCCCGGTCAAGTGCGCGGTATTATTCTGAATAACTCTCCCTCCGTTGGTGCCGATGTGGATGTGATGTTACAGGGACGCGATGGGAAAACTTTAGAGCAAGCTGGTGAAGAAATCCTCAGTATTCTCGATGAAAAAGTCCCTAGTGCGCGTTTTCGTGCCGATGCTGACCCCAGACAACCAGAAATTCAGATTAAACCCGATTGGACACGCTTAAATAGTTTGGGATTGAGTACCCTGGAAGTGGGACAAACGCTACGGACCGCTATTCAAGGATCGATCCCCACCCAACTGCAACGGGGAGAAAGATTAATCGATATCCGGGTGCAATTAGACCCCAACTCGCGGCAAAAAATTAGTGACATATCACAAATACCTATTTTTGTCAATAGACAAGAAGACTTAAAATTAGCAGATATAGCCCGGATTGAAGCGGGAAAAACCCCCGGGGTCATCCAGAGAATTAATCAGCGTCAAGTTTTTATTATTATCGGCAGTTTAGTCGAAGGTGCGAAATTAAGTGACGCACTCGCGGGAGTACAATCGCTTTTAAACGCTACTCCCCTACCCGATGGTGTCAGCATTTTACCCAGTGCTGCCGCCATATCTAATCAAGAAATTCAGGGTTCTTTGGGTTTATTAGCGGGTTTATCAGTATTTTTAGTCTTTGTGGTCATGGCCGTGCAGTATAACTCGCTCATAGACCCTTTGGTGATTATGTTAACCGTTCCTTTGGCCCTAGCGGGGGGAATTTTCGGACTATATTTGACCAAAACCCCGATTAATGCCATTGTCATCGTCGGGGTGGTTTTATTGGTGGGGATTGTGGTTAATAACGGGATTATTATGGTGGAATTGGCGAATCAATTGCGGCAAGAATTCGGTTTTACTCGACTACAAGCTATTTTAAAGGCCGCTCCCCAACGTTTACGACCGATTTTAATGACTACCGTGACCACGGTTTTAGGTTTATTTCCCCTCGCTTTAGGATTAGGAGAGGGGGGAGAATTCCTGCAACCTTTAGGAATTGTCGTTTTTTCGGGTTTGTCTTTAGCAACTCTGTTAACTCTGTTTATTATTCCCTGTTTTTACGTTTTATTCTCCAGAAAATAATCTTCTTGGACAGTGGGGTGTGGGATGTGGGATGTGGGGTGTGGGGTGTGGGGTGTGGGGTGTGGGGTGTGGGGTGTAGGGTGTGGGGTGTGGGGTGTGGGGTGTAGGGTGTGGGGTGTAGGGTGTGGGGAGAACAAATAAAAATAATCTCCCGACTCCTGACTTGAAAGAGGGTGTGGGGAAGTGAGGAAGTGGGGAGAATAAATAAAAAAGTCTCCTGACTCCTATCTCCTATCTCCTATCTCCTATCTCTGGACTCCTATCTCCGGACTCCTGACTCCTGACTCCTGACTCCTGACTCCTAACCCAATGTTGGCTAAAGATAAGCAAAAATTATTTATTGACTCCAAAAACTTGAGAATATTTAAATTAACATTTCGCAATATTTATAAATTCTTAAGAATTAATTGAGAAATATTTTTATTTAACAACGATGTTACAATGGTTACAGCGATTTGATAGAATTTCATAATGGTTTATTATGTGCTTTTTTGGGCAGCAATGGCTCAAACCCTTGCCACACCTACAAGGTGATCCTAATTAAGACAGGTAAATCAGTCAATTTCACCCCTAACGATGATCTTTTTTTTGTGTAGTTTTATTGCAAAAAAAAAGTTTTTTTGACAAAAAACACAAAGTATGATAGGAAACCAACGTATTTCTGGCTGCCAGTAGTTATTGTAGAGTGGGAAGTGGGGAAGTGGGGAAGTGGGGAAGGGGAGCATCTCACCTTTGTAACCCCTAAATCAGGTTTTATGTCAAACTATTTTGAAAGCCTTACTAGAAACCAGTTTGAGGGACAAGTATAATTACTCACTTGTATAAAAATGAGATGCTCCCTGGGGAATGGGGAAGTGGGGAAGTGGGGAGTATTTTCAGTGATCAGTAAACAGTGAACTGAAAACTCACATCTGATAACTGATAACTGATTCAAGGCTGACTCCTAACCCGACAAAAAACTTTTTGCCGCAAACCCTAAGTTAAATAAGCGATAGTTACCCCCGAACCCCCCTCATTTTGGGGTGCTAATTGAAAGCGTTTTACCTGGGGATGACGGGATAGGAAATCGTGAACACCTTGACGCAATTTCCCCGTACCTTTACCGTGAATAATCCATAATATGCCCGATGGGGTGGCGCGGGTGATCGCCTGTTCGATATCCGTTTCTGACTCTGCCACCCTGGAACCGCGAATATCGACAGTATTATTAGCAGTACGAATTAAAGGAGTCTCCTGGGGTTTTGTGGGAGTTTGGGGCAAATTTTTGGCAGGTTTTGGCGCAGTTTCCACTTTTTGACCATCCAAAGACTCAATCTGATCTAAGGGTAGGGTCATCTTCATCATCCCGAAACGCAGGGAAATCTCGTCTGATTCCGGTGAAATTGCTAAAACTTCGGCAGTTTGTCCCAAATTGGGCAAGCGTACCCTTTCCCCCACTTGCGGACGATAATTAACCTTAGTTTTTTCCGTTTTTGGTAATAACCTTTCTGCGATCGCAGTTAATTCCTCTGTGGCTTTTTGGGCATCTTTACCAGTTTTTGTTCCCGCTTGCAATCGGCGAATAACGTCATTAATCTCTGCTTTTGCCGATAGTAAAGCCTTTTGTATCTCCTGCTCCTGATAACGCTTTAATTCTCGCTCTCTCTCCTGTAGAGAATTGGCCCGCGTGGAAACTTCTGTATAAAATTTCTCCGTTTGTTGGAGTAATTGACTAGCTTCCTTAGCTTTTGACTCCTGTTCTCGTCTTTGCGCTTCCAAACCAGCAATTACTTGATTTATCTCCTCCGATAACCCCCCCAGATGATTTCTCGCTTCGGCCACAATTTCGGGACTTAATCCCAAACGCTGGGCAATAGTTAAAGCATTAGAACGCCCCGGAATGCCCCATAATAGTCGATAAGTGGGGGAAAGAGTGCGATCATCAAACTCTACCGAGGCATTTTCAAAGCGAGAATCTCGATACTTTAACGCTTTTAATTCCCCGTAGTGAGTGGTAGCCACCGTCAGTAAACTATGATCGGCGAGGTATTGTAAAATAGCGATCGCTAAAGGACTTCCCTCGGCCGGATCCGTACCGGCTCCCACCTCATCGAGTAAAACCAAGGAACGAGAATTTAAAGCCGCTAAAATGCGGACAATCCGGCGAATGTGACCCGAAAAAGTCGATAAACTCTGTTGCAAAGACTGTTCATCGCCGATATCGGCTAAAACCTGATCGAACCAGGGTATCTCTACCGGTTCCCGCGCTGGAATAAACAGGCCCGCTTTCGCCATTAAAGCCGCTAATCCGAGGGTTTTTAAAGTAACGGTTTTTCCGCCGGTATTTGGTCCGGTGATAGCAACAACGCGAATTTCTGGGGTAATCTGCACATTTATTGGTACTACCTCCCCTCCCTGTTCGTGGTGTTTTTGCCACCAGAGCAAAGGATGACGCAAATTCCGTAAAGTAATCGTTTCCGAACCATCGATAAAGTGGGGGGGATTACCCTCTAACCATAAACTGTAACGGGCCCTAGCGGTGGCCAGATCGAGCCTAGTAGCGATCGCTAGTAAATATTCTAAGTCCTCAAAGGCTTCGGCGATCAGATTACTTAACTGCCGCAGGATTTTTTCTTCTTCTATTTGTTCCTGACGACGATATTGACGCAGTTGATTGCCTTGGTCAACGATAGAGTGAGGTTCAATGTAAAAAGTCGCTCCTGTGCTGGAAGTATCGTGAATTATCCCCGGTATTTGCTCTTTTTGCGCTGCTTTGACGGGAATCACCCAGCGGTCGCTTCTTTGGGTAATCACCGCTTCTTGGATAGCACCGCCCTGTTTTTGCATGATATCCTGTAATTTGCGGTAAATTCGCTCTCTAATCACCTTCATTTGTCCCCGAATTTCCCGTAATTGGGGACTAGCGCGATCGGATATCCGGCCATCTTCATCGATACAACGGTGTATCTCCTGTTCTATCTCTGGATAGGTGCGAATTTCCGCTACTAACTCTTTTAAAACCGGTATATCTTCTTGTTCGTCAATTAAACGCCGTAAACGTCGCACTCCGGCCAAAGTCGTGGCAATATTTAAAAGTTCCTGTCCCGATAATAACCCCCCCAGATGCGCCCTTTCTAGGGCATCGCCGATGTCGGTAATCCCATCAAAGGAAAGACGACTATCTAATTTTTGTTCTAAGCTATAAACTTCTTTGGTTTGGCAGAGTAGGTTTAAACTTTCCTCTTTGCTTTCTGGTAACGGCAATTGACGAATCGCGATCGCACCGAGTTTAGTCGCTGCAAAAGTAGCTAGGTGTTGACATAGCCGCGGCCATTCCAATAATTCTAGGGTTTCGTCTTGAATCAATTTTGTAGTTTTTTATAATACGCTTTGTATTTCTAGTCTAACCAGATTTGGTCTGATTTTTACAGGAGTGGGGTGTGGGGTGTGGGGTGTGGGGTGTGGGGTGTGGGGAGATGGGGGGATTTCAACTAATACCCCAAAACCCTAACCCCCTAAAACCCTAACACCCAACCCCTAATCTGTATCTAAATTCCTTTCTGGAGAGAGAATTGTACCTGTTTAAATTCTTGTTTTAAACGTTGTTTGAGTTTGTCGGGGATGGGACGGGAACCGTAGGCGGTATAATAACCAGCTAGAGAGTTTAAGGCTGTTTGCATAGTAGTGAAAGAACGCAAACCCCCGGATTTTTTATCTCGTCGGTAGAGGGAGATGTAATCGTTGATTTGTTCCTTTGCTTGCGACTCAACTGCCGCTTTATTCGGGTCATCTTTGACTAAATCAAGGGCTGTGGTTAAAGTTTCAATCACCGTCAGGGTATCCTGTCCATAATTGCCGGTTAACTGCGAACTACTAGAACAACCCATCAATCCGATGACCAGGACGAGAACCAAAGCTAATAAGCGAGAAATGTAAGGTTTTAGAGACATATTTTCAACACCATAAGTTAATCCCAAGTCACCTTATCCTATCAGGAAACCGTGACCAGTTCCCCAGGAGAGTCAACTGGCTGCAAAAATCAGGGGTCAACTGGGGGTAAATAGCCAAAATATAGGCTTTTTGGGCGGTAAAAGCCCTATTTTTGCCTAAAATTTCGATGCCATCAACCCGGAGTGAGTTGATTCTGGACTAATTCCAGCTGCGATAAAAATTCTTCGTTGCTTTCGTCCGGTTTCGAAAGAAAGAAAGTTACATTTTGTCATCTTTGGGCCGCTCAAGCTGGAACTAGGGTGAAATGGGCAGTTTGACGGTAAAGCTTGTTCCCTTATCCACTTGGCTATCTAGGGCGATTTCGCCGCGGTGGAGTTCGACGCATTTTTTAACCACTGCTAACCCCAATCCCGTGCCGATAATATTTTCCACATTCTGACCCCGATAAAAGGGTTCATAGATCTTACCTCTATCTTCCTCGGCAATGCCGATACCGTGATCTCGGACTTGAAAAACAATGCGATCGCTATCTTTCCACAAAATCAAACTAATCCCTGCTCCTGTGGGGGAATATTTAATCGCATTTAAGAGTAAATTACTTAAAATCGAGTAGAGCAGTTTCTCATCTAGATAAGGACGGATCATCAATCCCTGACTGACAAATTTAATCGGGGTATTATTTTTATTGATAAATTGAAAATCCTCGACTAAATTTAAACAAAAAGCTTCAATATCGAGCGGCTCTAGCCGACAACTGAGATTACCAGATTCTGCCCTTGTTAAAATCAAAATATCTGTTAAGAATTGATTCATTAGCTTGACAGAAGACTGGATTCTATATAGGTTTTTTCTGCTCGACTGTTCTGCATCTTTTAAGCCATTTTCTAATAACTGCGAGGCGGAAAGAATCACGGTTAAAGGAGTTCGGAACTCATGGGATATCATAGAAAAAAGCTGAATTTTTAGATCGGAAAGTTCTTTTTCCTGTAGTAATAACCGGTGAATTTCATCACTTTTTTGTCGCCGTTTCTCTTGCCAAAAAATCAAAAAATAAACTCCGCAAATAATCCCAAAACTGATAAAAGTTCCCAGTAAGCCCAAAAGAGAATTTTCGCTGATACTATCCCTAGAACTAGCGATGCTACTTCTTAAATTCCTTTTCTGACTAGCTTGTAAATAGGTAAGAAGATTTTGAAACTTATCCCGGACTTCGACACTTTTAACCGTGATTGCATCTTGAGAAATATCATCGGATCGATCGGATTTATAGGTGGCGATCGATTGATTAAATAAAGTAATTCGCCGATACATTAAATCCCCGATCTCAGTCACCATTTCCCGCTCGAAATCCGTGCCGTTTTCTAATTGTTTAGCCAGGAGTTGCCAGTTAGATTGCATCAAAGCGATCGCCCGATGATGACGGCTTAATTCCCTAGGGCTGCCAGTTGTGATATAACCCCGTCTTCCCGATTCGGCCACCGCCATGTTAGCGTAAAGATTAGCGAGATTATCGATGATCTCGTAGGTAACTTCCACCTCGGCAGCGCGCTGACGCAGGGCGAGGGTATTGCGATAGGAAACTAGGCTAATAGTTCCCATCAATAAGACAGTTAGCCCGAAACCTCCCGCGATCCATTTTCCTTGTTTGAGCCAATTCATCAGGAGTTAACCGACGCTATTTCCAGCTTACTCTATCTAAATGGAGCAAGAGGACTCCCGTTAAATTTCTCCTTAATTAAAAATATACCAGAAATTAACGGGAGATGAATTGCCCCCAGAATCTAAACTAACGCGACAGCGTTTCCTAATAAGGAAAGGCTTGATTCTCAAGGTATGTATGAGCTTGACATATTTAAGCGGTAAGTGTTATACTGAAAAGATAGCACAGATGGGGTCAGGCTGATGTTAAATGTTTTAAAAGTCAGAATATACCCAAACAAAAAACAGGAACTAGCCTTAGCTAAAAACTTTGGTTGCGTTCGTTTTGTTTGGAATTACTACTTAAATAAAACTAACAATCAGTACCTAGAGACTGGTAAAGGAATGACCTACTGTGACATGGCAAAAGACCTTACCCAACTCAAGAAACAACTGGATTTTGAATGGTTAGCTGAGGCTACTGCCGCTGCCTTGCAGCAATCATTGAAAAACTTAGAATCTGCTTTTAAGAACTTCTTCTCAAAAAGAACAAAATTCCCTAAATTTAAAAGTAAGCACAAAAAACAATCAATCCGTTATCCTGAAAGTTGTTCAATTAGAAATAAGGGAATTAAGCTACCTAAATTAGGGGTTGTAAAAGCTAAGATTTCTCAAGTAATAAATGGTAAGATTAAATCCGTAACTGTTTCTAAAACCAGTACAGATAAATATTTTGCTGCCATCTTGTTTGAGATGGATGACTCAACAACCATTGAAAAACTAAAAATATCAGGGATAGACCTAGGTTTATCTTCTTTAGTTACGGTTTTTGATGGTGAAACAACCTACAAGATTGACCCAATCAAACCTACCAGAAAATATGCTAAACGTTTAAAGCGGAGACAACAAGCATTGTCTCGTAAAGCCAAGGGGTCTAATAATCGCCAAAAAGCCATTAAGGAGGTAGCCAAGGTTCACGAAAAGATAGCAAATACTAGACAGGATTTTCTTCATAAACTCTCCAGAAAGTTATGCGATGAAAACCAAATCGTTGTAGCCGAGAATCTGAATATTAAAGGGTTAGCAAGGACTAAATTAGCCAAATCAATACATGACGCTGGTTTTGGTATGTTGCTTAATTTCTTGGATTACAAGCTAGAAAGAGAGGGAGGAAAACTTGTAGAAGTTGACAGGTTTTATCCGAGTACAAAGCTCTGTTCTTGCTGTGGATTTAAAAATGATTTGTTGACTCTCAGTATTCGTGAATGGATTTGTCCAGAATGTAAGACGCAGCACGATAGAGATGAAAACGCCGCCAAGAATTTAAGGGAAGAAGGTATGAGAATACTGTCAACAAATACCGATGGACAGTCGGAATTTCAAGCTTGGGGAGAAACTGTAAGACTCGTTGGTACTTGTACCGAAAAGCGGGTTTCTGTGAATCAAGAATCCCCCGTCACAGCGTCAGCTTAACGGCGGGAGTGTCAACTCTAGACCATGCGAATTTTAGTAGTAGAAGATGATATGCAACTAGCCGAGATTTTGCGAGAGGCTTTGAGCGAGCGACAATACGTTGTCGATGTGGCTAGAGACGGAGAAGAAGGCTGGAATTGGCTAGAATTAGGCAAATATGACCTTTTAGTTCTCGATGTCACCCTGCCAAAATTAAGCGGAACTTTGCTCTGTCAACGTCTGCGACGAGCGGAATCCCATCATCCCGTCTCTGCTAATGCCACCGTTCCCGTCCTATTATTAACCGCAAGGGATACGGTAATCGATAAAATCGACGGATTAGACGCAGGGGCCGATGATTATGTCACTAAACCCTTCGATTTGGGCGAATTAATGGCGCGGATTCGGGCCTTGATCCGACGCGGCAGCAGCACCAGCAGTGTTTTATTATCTTGGGGGGGTTTGCAGTTAAATCCCAGTACCCACGAGGCCAGTTATAACGGTCAATTTCTTTCCCTCACCCCCAAGGAATTCGCTCTCTTAGAATTACTTGTTACCCATGGACGCCGGGTCTTAAGTCGATCGGGTATTATTGAGCGAGTTTGGTCTTTGGACGATTCTCCGGCCGAGGAAACCGTTACTTCCCATATTCGCGGTCTTCGTCACAAGCTAAAATCCCTCGGTGCGCCGGAAGACTTTATTGAAACCGTTCACGGTCTCGGTTATCGTTTAAAGTAATATCTGCCTTGGGACAGTAGACAAAATCATTTCTGCACGAAATCTGCACGAAGTTTGCAGAGGGTTTCCATAATCATCCATTAAATTAGAAAGTTAGACAGGTGCAGGACTTCTAGACAATCAGAGCGGTCAAACCTGTGACTTTCCTCTCCTAAACGGGGCTGCTTGAGATGATTTATACGCGACTTGACTATCACGGCTGGCAGATTGAATTGATCCTAGAAATGCAGGGTTATTCTTTTCAATGTTGGCGAGTGGATGGCAGGGAAGGAATTAGCGATTGCCTAGTTTATGCCACCTCGGAACAAGCTTTAGCGGCTGCCCGACGCAGAGCGGATCTAGAGTCCGCTTGTCTTGCCCTACTGCGATTTCTCAATGATATCGGCGGCCGGAATTATTATCTCAGCCGCGATGATCGCGATGCTCTTAGCCAGTCAATTTTAGAATACGCCCGTCTGGGTGGTGTTTCCTAATTTCTTCCCCGGAAGTTTTCCCCTGATTGAGAATGATTCTCGCTCCGATTTTTTTTCAGGTAACTTTCGGCAATAAAATCGTGACAGTGGTTCCATTCCAGGGGATACTAGCGATTTCGATCGAGCTACCGTGTAGTTCCACGCATTTCTGCACTACCACCAAACCCAACCCTGTCCCGGCGATGTGACGGACATTTTTATATAGGGTTTGCGGCAAAAAGTTTTTCCTGGGGGCAGGGTGTGGGGTGTGGGGTGTGGGGTGTGGGGTTTTACCAGTTTTGAGGTGGCCAATTACCTAATTTTCAGGGAAAAAGTGCCTAAATTTCCCCCCGATCACTCCCAGAGCCAGTACTTTTTGATTGACAAAAGGT
>NZ_JAPZRB010000102.1:0-3012 GCF_027531105.1 Microcystis sp. LE18-22.4A | reverse complement strand
AAGAACTTGTGTGACACCACTGGTAATTTGTTGGACTCCACTCAGGTCAACTAAACCACCATCTAACGCTTGAAGATAAAGGATATAACCATCTCCGACTACAGAACTGTAGTAATAAGAGATTTGAGTTCCTCCTGTCATGGTAGTAAGAGAAGATAAGTCGATTTCACTTCCGGTTCCTTGTGCTTGGATAGTGCTGTAATAAGGGATTGTATAAGCTGTTAATCCCGACAACTCTAAAACACCTTTATCCTTAGTTAATAGCGAAAAAATTCCTAAACTCGGATTCCCTTGAGAAAACGTATATTTAATCTTCTCACCCGGAAAATTCAAGCCAATCTGACTACCATTTGCAGGAACAACCCCATTACTCCAAGCTTTCGGGTCATACCAATCAAAATCATTATCTTTAATCGTTAATAATGCCGTACTTTGTTCCCCAATAATTGCGCCATTGGTCGGATTACTTAAACTTAAATTAACCGTCTCATCCCCTTCAATATCAAAATCATCAATTAGCGGAATCGTGACAATTTTTTGCGTTTCTCCACTGGCAAAATTAACAGTAACTGCACTCTGACTATAATCTTGAGATAGCGTTGCAGTCCCCCCACTTAAATTAAGTGTTGCACTAACTTCGCCACTAAATCCCCCCGTCCGAATAACCGTTACTTGAACACTCGCTGCGCCATTTTCTCGGATACTGTATTCAGGTTGACTCAAGGATAAAACACTACTCCCAAAAAATCCCTCTGTCCAAGTCGCGCCGTAAATTGTTCCGTTATTATCATTTCCAGCTAAATCAGTGACAGTATTTCCTGTTCCTTCGTTAAATTGCCAATAACCGATTAATCCGCTTTCAGTTCCCGTTAACTGATGATTCATATCTGCTTGAATTTCAGCTTGAGTGCGGGTTTTATTCCAGATCCTAACCTCATCAATTTTCCCAGAAAAAGGAGTATAAGCACTAATTTCTTTGCCAATTTTTACAGGCTCACTATTTTGTAGAGGAGTTGTCACTACATTAACACTACTATCTAAAATTCCATTTATATAAAAGCTAAATGTTGATCCGTTGTATGTCATTGAAATATGATTCCACTGACTAAGATTAAGAGGGATAACGCTATAAATAGTTTGCCAAACTCCATAAATATCTATAAATTGAGCAAGAACTTTCATTTGATTAGGAACAATAAATAACCCATAATTTCTTTGGTATCCATTACTTGCTTCCTTTGTAATAAGCGGTTGCCAATCTCCCTTAACTTGACTGGGATTCACCCAAGTTTCAATCGTAAAACGAGTCAGACTTAAATTTGAACTATGGGGAATCTCGACATAATCATTAACCCCATCAAAAGACAACGCCGCATCTTCAACAATCATCACACTTGCTGTGCCTTGACTGCCAATACTTGCGCCATTTATAGCATTAGTCAAAGTTAAATTAATTGTTTCTCCTGCATCATTAACCGTGTCAGTTGTAACAGGGATTGATACTGTTTTAGCCGTCTCTCCATTAGCAAAATTAACCACAATGGGAGTATTATCATAATCAGCAGCAGAAACCCCAACACCATCACTTAAATCAACCGTAACGCTCGCTTCTCCACCTAATCCATCAATCCGATTAATGGTAACTTCTTTAATTCCTATTCCCCCTTCTTTTACAGTAAAATTCGGCTGGCTAAACACAAACGTCCCCGGAGTAAATACCCCAGAAGTAAAAGCCGCTCCACCTAAAATAGTCCCATTATTATCATTTCCAGCTAAATCAGTGACAGTATTTCCTGCATTTTCATTAAACTGCCAATATCCCACTAAACCTGTTTCAGTTCCCGTTAACGGATGGGTCATATCTGCTTGAATTTCAGCTTGAGTTTGCGCCTTATTCCAGATACGAACCTCATCCATTTTTCCTGAAAAGGGATTGAAAATATTAACTTCTTTACCAATTTTTACGGGTTCAGTATTTTGTAGAGGAACAGCATTTGTATTGATACTCGCATCTAATTGTCCATTGAGATAAAACTTTAAACTAGACCCATCATAGGTCATAGCAATATGATTCCATTGATTTAATATTAAAGAACTTTGACTATTACTATAAACATTATATCCATTCGTTGCGGCAAAAGAAAAATGAACTGTCATCGCATTAGGAGTAATAAACATTCCATAATTTCTTGGCCACCCATCACTCTCTTCTTTAGTAATAAGCGGTTGCCAATCACCCTTAATTTGACTAGGATTTATCCAAGTTTCAACGGTAAAATTCGTCAAACTTAAATTTGAACTATGGGGAATACTTACATAGTCATCAGTCCCATCAAATAATAGAGAATAATCAGTACTCATAATCTACCCCTTCTCTTAGCTGTGATTCCAAGCAAAACCGAGCGGAGATTAGTCGGAAACTAACCTACAAAAATCACCCACACTTTTACCAGATAATTGTGACTAGAACTGTTATAAAAATGTCGAGCTTGACTACATATACCCAGTCAACGAATCGCAAATTAACTTTTTAGCTGTCCTAACACTATTATAGAAATCCTAGGGACAAAAGTTCAGTATAAATACTCAATCGCAACAAAAAGAAATAAACAATATTTTGATTGTTTATTTCAGTAGTCGTGCAAAATTAATTTCCTAGTCGAGACAGGAGACAGATGAACGTAGGTTGGGTTGAAGCATGAAACCCAACGCCCGATTATGTTACGCTACCGCTAACCCATCCTACAAATAATTGTGCCTCCCCACTTATATCAGGGATCAAGAAAAGCCGTCGTTCTACGACGGGGTTTTAAACCCAAATTTTCGATAATCTCGATCGCAGTAGCTTTGATCTAGCCTACTGGACTTAGTTAGTGGGACTTAAACAAATTTCAAGCCCAAACAAAGCCTAAACTGGCTTTGTAAGCGGCAAACACATCCCGATTCTCGGTCAGCCACTCAAAGAAACGGAAAGACATCGCTGTCCGAAAAGCTTCCAAGGCTTCCACAAAA
>NZ_JAPZRB010000164.1:0-1303 GCF_027531105.1 Microcystis sp. LE18-22.4A | reverse complement strand
CTGAAATGGGGCGAAAGTCTGTGGACTCTGTGTAAGACAGTACATGGTTTTTTAACTGTGGTATGCGACGGTGGTGGAAGCAGAAACTTAAATCGTGAGGTTTAGGAATCGCCGCACTTTTAGGGCGGCGAGGATGTCAAGTGCTGGACAAACATCAGATCCGCCTTTTTCCCCTTTTCCGGGCAGAATTCGCGAAAGCGGTTGGTAAACTTGAGATTAGCCCGGCTGTAATCCTGGGAAAAGGGCGGATTAGCGAGAACTCGGTCAAACTTGCGAATCTGTCCGTTTTCTAAAATGAGCGGATCTTCGAGAGTGTCCCCGTTTTCAATGGTGAAGCGGGTGATGTTGTGGAGGATCATATTCATATTACAAATTGACCAGACCGTACCATTAGAATCCTGTCCGTAGAGCGCCAGATTCTGGGGGTTTTGCCCCTGTTCCTCCACATATTGATAGGACTGGATAAGGAAACCGCCCGACCCCACGGTAGGGTCATAGATAGTATGGCCCGCTTGGGGTTTGACCAACTGTACCAACAGCCGCACCACCTCGGCCGGCGTGTAAAATTCTCCCCCTTTCTTCCCGGCACTATCGGCAAAGTATTTGATTAGGTACTCGTAGGCTGCACCCAATAGGTCGGGAAACTCAAAATTATCGTTGACTAGCACAAATTGGGGCTGATTGAAATGATCTAGTAAATCCTTCCATTTTTGGTCAGGTATCTTGGTTTTGCCCTTGGTGGCATTAAAATCGATGTTATTCTTCAGCACTCCCGCCAAGGCATCGTTAGCATCCTCTACCGCCGCTAATGCCTTATTGAGCATATTGCCGATGTCCTGCTTAAGGTGTTTGAGCGGCGGGACTTCCTGGCCGTTTTCGTCGCGCCAGGATTGATGCCAGCGAGCGCGAGGAGGTACGAAAAATGTTTCTCCATAGGAGGTTTCGCTTTCTAGGAGTTCGGCCAGCAGCAACGGATCTGGGAGGTGTGCATATTGTTTCTTGAGTTGCGCTTGCTTGCGCTCAAACTCGTCTGACAAGCGTTTGAGGAACAACATCCCAAAGATAAATTCTTTGAACTCGGAAGCGTCCATTTTACCGCGAAGAATGTCCGCCGCCTTAAATAGAAAGCCTTCGAGTTGACTGAGAGTGATCTTTTCTTGTTTCATCGAAAATTTGGGTCTGAAACCCCGTCGTTCTACGACGGCTTTACTGTTAAATATTAGCGCATTTACACGATATATGCTAGAATGCGAGATATGGAAAAAGCCTATTCGTTTCGATTTTACCCAACACCCGAACAAGA
>NZ_JAPZRB010000452.1:0-23516 GCF_027531105.1 Microcystis sp. LE18-22.4A | reverse complement strand
CCGGATTCGACAGGGGGGAAGGGTATCGGTTACTTCTGCGAGTCCCTGTGCCACCCGGTGCGCGAGGCGACAATCTTTCCCATCGAAATGAACGCATTCTTTTTCCGCGCAGGACGCGGCGAAGCGGAAGACTTCGGTGGGAGTGACGGGTTGAGCGAGTGCGAGAATTTCCGCGGTGACGGGTTGGATTTCCGGGAGATAGGCGACGCGGGGTTCCTCAACGGTTCCCGCTGCGATCCCGAAAATTACGCTATCCGGGGAATTTTCTCGCGCGCTAGGGCAAAGGGTAGGTGTCTGGTGCGGAAGAGATTTCATCAGTTTTATCCGCTTGTTCAATGGATAATTACGAGCGAATTGGTTAGGGAACACGATCGCAATCGTAATTGACTCTATAAATAGAAAAGTCTTGGCAAGAGTTGTCAGGCTTGTCGAGCTACTTCTCTGAATTTAATACTATGGAACCTCGCAAGAAAAAACAAGATATTTTTAAAGACTAATTGAACATAAAAAGATCATTTAAGTTCAAAAAATATAATCTAGGTTATTCTACATTGTTGAGAGAATAACCTTAAAGTACAACTGATCTCAGTATTCTTGCCGATCAAATTCGAGACAAAAATAAGTTAATTAAATTTCAAAATATATTTGCGTTTTGAATGTGTATCGTGGATGATTATGTTTAGTAAACCTCAAACATGAGATCAATCGATTATGGCTAACATCAAAGTCAGTGATTTACAAACGACCGATGAATTAAGAAACCTAACGAATGAAGAAGTCGGAATGCGAGGTGGTTTTTTTGGATGGGTTATCGCCGCTTTCGTGGTTGGATACGGTATCGGTCGAGCTTCAAAAGGCGGTCCGACCAATATATCTGTTTCTATTCCCACCGGTGGCGGCGGCGGTGGTGGTGGCGGTTTTTCGTTAGACTCTAACGTTGCACTCTATTAATGGTGTTTTAGAATAATTAAGGGGCGGGGTGAGCAATGCCCACCCCGTCCACAATTAATTACTTAACTCGTATTCTATCTCTTGAATCTTCTCCTTTACCCAGCCGTTAAACAAATCAACACCGATTTTCAGAGCCAACTCCTCGGTTAATTTTGGTTTAAGGATTTCCTCAACGAAAATCAGGTGAAAAGCTCGATCGCTCTCTTTATACTCTACCAAGACGCACTCAAGCGACATAGCGGATAATCTCTACTCCCGCGCCTTTATTCACCGCATCCTCGGCCTTCTGTAAAACTTCCGCAGTAACCGACTCGCTTAGATAATACTCCCCGCAATTCTGACAGACATCTGCGGGGACTTGTTTTAGAATCACGATACAATCATCTCTCTCTAAAGTAACAGTTACGAAACCCGATCGAGTCGTGCCGTGTTTACAGATCACACATTCCATAACTCTTATCTTCCCTTACTATGTTTGCGGGGTGAGTATTACCCACCCCGTCCACAATTAATTACTAAACTCGTATTCTATCTCTTGAATCTTCTCCTTTACCCAGCCGTTAAACAAATCGACACCGATTTTCAGAGCCAACTCCTCGGTTAATTTTGGTTTAACGATTTCCTCGACGAAAATCAGATGAAAACCTCGATCGCCTTGCAGCGGTTTCAACAATCGAGAAGAATCCGATGCGAAAATTGCGGCCGAAAGATTCGGTCGTAAATCCTTACGGTAAACAGTACCGCGATAACCTCCCTTGCGTCGTAATTCCACATCCTCGATATAGCGATGCGCTACTTCCTGAAAGCTGATTTCCTCCTCCTGAATCGATTCATACAACTCCTCCGCCATCGCCTGATCTGCTAACACTACCTCATAGATCACCGCGCCAGTATAATCTAGCTGGTGTTCCACAAAATAGGATTCAATTTTGTCTGCGAAAAGATGTTCGGCTAATTTACCCGATAGTAAATTGAATTGAACGATCTCCTCGAAATCATCTAGGGATAAGCCCTGTTTTTCCAACCAATTCCATGTATCTTTGGCGTTATGTAATTCATTGGCGAGACGGAATTGATCAGCCGCCTGTTGTAACTCGTCAGGTGTGTTTTTAATCCCCGCTTCCGTGGCGGTTTCGGTGATGATTTTCCGAGCGATAATTCCCTCGGCCATTTCGGGAACTTTCCCCGATAGCTTAAGCTGTTGGATAAGGTCTTGATTGCTGATGGTAATACTATGGGACATAATGACTCCTGAAACAGTTATGCAAAATTAATTTCCTAGTTGAGATAGGCAAGAGGGTTAGGGAGGGGTGTAAGTAATTTGGCTTTGATACCTAAAAAAACTAGAGTTTTAACCCATCTTTTTGCAGATCCTTAAAGGGATCGAGGATGTAATCGATCACCCGACGCTGACGGACGATCGCTTCTGCGGTAGCCGTATCCCCCGGATTGAGGGGAATACATTGATTTCCCTTTTGAATACAGGAGCGATCGAGTTGAATTTCTAGCTCGAAAACGTTAATTTTTCCGTTGGGCGTTTCCTTTTCGATCGCCGTCGGTGATTTCTTGGTGATCTTGCCGCCGATAATGCCGTAATCCTGAAAAGGATAGGCATCGAACTTGACTTTTACCGGCATACCCGCCCGGAGAAATTGACTTTGATCCGTGGGCATTTCTGCCTTGAGAATAAACCGCGATCCCTTCGGTGCTATCTCCGCAACCCGCGTTCCCGACTGCACCACCGCACCCGCGCGTTTAATCGGTAATGAAAAGATCGTGCCGTCGGTATTCGCCTTTAAAACCCTCTGACTTAGTTGGATTTGGAGCGCTTGCCGTTGGCTCTCGCTTTGGGCGATTTCCGATGCCAGTGTTGCGATCTCCGTGTCTAGATTGTTAATCTGCTCCTGTACCCTTAAGAGTGCCAACTCGTTGGAATGGCGGAGACTTTGATAACCCCGCTGCCGCTCCTGTAATTGCAGACGCGCTTGGGCGATATCCGCGCTCGTTTGTTGACTCGTCTGACGGTAGGTGCTTTCTAATTCCGCTAGTTTATGTTGATTTTCTTTGACCTCCGCTTTTCCCCGCTCGTAGAGTTGTTGGCGTTCCTTGGCATTGTCCTCACGCTCGATGAATTGCACCTCCGATATCGCGCCATCCTCCCACGCTTTTCGGTAGCGATCGACTTCTTTTAAAGCCGTTTCATAACGACTTTTGAGAATCGGGTAATCGGTCTGACTTTGTGCGAGGGCGGTTTTCGCTTGATTTACCCGCGCCTGTTGTTCTTCTAGGGATATTTTGGCCTTCTTGATTAATGCGTCCACATTCTCCCGCGCTTGTTCGATCGAGGCTTCTTTTTCCGCTGCTGCCGCGCGATTTTGTTGGCTTTGGGTGGTTAAAGAAATCTCTAACTGACTTTTGACAAGTTTCTGTTGGGAAAGACGGCTTTTTTGTCCTTCTATTTTCTCCTCGATTTGTTGTATTTCCTTGCCGATTAATGAGGAATCTAGGGTTAAAATCGGTTGTCCTGCTTTCACCTCTTGGCCTTCACGGACATAGATTTTTTCCACTTCTCCTGCGGTGATTGCGTCGAGTTTGACTGTTTCCCCTTGGGGTTCCAGTTTTCCTGGACCGACACCCGTTTCATCGACTTTTGAGAATATCGCCCAGGGGAGAATGATCGAGACGAAAATAATCAGAAAATAGAGTAAACCACGCGTCCAGGGTAGGGGTAAAGTATCGATCAATTCTTTGGTCTGGAAAGACCAGTTATCGCGCTCTCTGTCTAGATTGGTTGTCATAGTTATTCACTCAATTGATTAGAATTCAAATTACGGTAAATACCGGGACGGGCCATTAATTCTTCGTGGGTTCCACTATCGACTAATACCCCTCGATCGAGAACGAGAATACAATCCGCGTTCCGCACCGTAGAGAGGCGATGGGCGATAATCACCATCGTGCGATTCTGCCGAATTTTTTGGAGATTTGTTTGAATAATCCGTTCCGATTCGGTATCGAGGTGGGAAGTGGCTTCATCGAGGATTAATAACCGCGGCTCTCCCATTAGCGATCGAGCGATGGCGATCCGTTGTCTCTGTCCCCCGGAAAGTAGCCCTCCACCCTCGCCGATCTGGGTTTCGTACCCCATGGGCAGTGATTGAATAAACTCATGAATTCCCGCTAATTTCGCCGCTTCGATCACATTTTCTAGGGGGCGATCGGGATGTCCTAAACTGATATTTTCCCGAATCGTGGAACCGAAGAGAAAGGTATCTTGATCGACGACTCCCACCTGTTGCCGGAGGGAACTGAGGGCGATCGTACTCAGATCGTAACCGTCGATCGAGATTTTGCCGTCGGTGGGGGGATAGAGGCCGATCAGTAATTTCGAGATCGTGGTTTTTCCCGAACCGCTCCGACCGACGAGGGCAACGGTTTGACCGGGTAAAATTTCAAAACTGAGGTTTTCTAAAACATTGCGATCGCTGTCGGTGTGGTAGCGAAAGGTGACATTCTCAAAGCGAATATGTCCCTGTAATTCCGGGAGAAACTGACGGGAAAGTTCCTCTAAATTCTCCTCCGGCTTTGCGTCTAGTACATCGTTAATGCGCTCGACGGCGATATTGACTTCTTGAAATTGCGTCCAGAGAACGGTTAAGCGTTGAAAAGGCGCGATGATCTGGGCAAAAAGCATATTAAAGGCGATCAGTTGTCCGATCGATAATTGATTTTGAATCACTAGATAGGCACCGAAACAGAGTAACCCTGTCGTCGCTAAAGATTCGATCAGATTACTGAATATCTGGAGATTATTGCCGATGATCTGCCCGGAGAAATTTTTCTTGACCTCCACCGAGAAAAGGTCTTCCCAGTGCCAACGGGTTGAGCGCTCTGTGGCGGTAGATTTGACGGTACGAATACCGGTTAAAATCTCGATCAGGTAACTGCTTTCCTTAGCGATCGCCTGAAAAATATCCCGGGATATTCGCTGCAGAAAAGGGGTAGAAATTAACGCCAGCAGAAGGAACGGTGGCACGATCGCTAAACTGATCAGGGCTAATTGCCAGCTATAGCGGAACATCACCGCCACATACACGAAAACCGTTAATAAGTCAAGTAAAATCGAGAGAGCTTCCCCAGAGAGAAAACGCTGGATCTTGCGATTTTCCCCGACGCGGGAAATAATATCGCCCACATAGCGGGACTCGAAATAACCGAGGGGAAGGCTGAGGGTATGGCGGATAAAACCGGTGATTAATGCCGTATCGATGCGATTAGCGGTGTGATCGAGGAGATAGGCGCGTAAACCAGTAATTGCCACCCGAAAAACCCCGAAAATTAGCGCACCGATCCCCATCGCCCAAAGGGTGGTTAACGACCCCTGCACGATCACCCGATCGAGGATTAACTGGGTGAAAATCGGCGTAATTAAGCCGAATATCTGAATAAAGAGCGAGGCGACGAAAATTTCCAGCAGTACGAACCAATGGGGTTCCAGTAAGCGATAAAACTGCCAGAGAGAGGTTTTATCCTCTTTCGTGTCCCGAAATTTCTGGTTCGGTTGGAGCAGCAGGGTGAATCCCGTCCATTTACTGGCGAATTCGGCACGACTTAGGGTTAATTGCCCGATCGCTGGATCGCCGATAATCACCTGTTTGGGGGTAATTTTCCAGATCACAACGAAGTGTTTGCCTTCCCAGTGAGCGATCGCCGGTAGGGGCTGTTTCCCTAATCCCTCTAGAGTCGCTTTTACCGGACGGGTGGAGAGGCCGATATTTTCCGCCGCGGTGATCAGTCCCTTCAGGGATGCCCCGTCGCGGTTGACGTTGGCCATTTCCCGCAAACGGTTGACGCTGATTCTTTTGCCCCAATAACGGGCGATCATGACTAAACTGGCCGCCCCGCAATCGGAGGCGGACTGTTGCTCGAAGAAGGGATAACGGCGGAGGGATTGACCGATCCAGTGACCTAACCGCCGCGCCGGAGAGGGAAAATAGGTTTGATCGCTTTTTTTGTCCGTTTCTTCTGCCTTCATCCCAAGAAGTTGCTCAATTTCCCGCGCCCGTTGTAGTAATGTTTTTTTCAGGGCGGGGTGTTTTTTCAGGATCGGCCTCAGGGCGGACTCGGGGATAAGAAGTAGTTCCGCCTTCGCCGAGACTCGAACCGAGTAGGGAAGAAAACCCGATCGGGGAAAGAGGGAGAATTCTCCGAAAAATTCGCCAGTTTTGAGCGCAATCATCTCTTTTTGCTGCGAGTTCGCTATACGAACTTTGCCGCCAACGACTAGGTATAACCCCGACTGTACGGGCAGTGTACCTGCTTCGGGAGAGAGGGCGATCGCCGTTTTCTGGAGACTCCGCCACTGGGTTTCGGACAGGAATTCCGGCCAGGGATTGACGAGGCTGTGAGTATCGAGCATAGTTGTTTTAAGCTTTGGCTGAAGGAGAAAGATCGACGATGCGGAGCGGCTGTAGCTGTTTGCGGAGGCGATTGATGTGGGTGGGGGTGAGTGCAACCCCGAATTCTTTCTCTAGATGCCGCGCTAAGCAAACTCCCGACCATCGCTTAAAGGAATAGCCGAAATCCCGGGGGGATTTACTAATCAGTTCCTTCAGGCGATCGAGGTAAGGTTGATCAACTTTTGAAGGGCGACCGCGGCGGTATTTCTGCCAGCGATCGATCTTGCCACTCTCGGCGATCAGTATCCATTTACTAGCGGTGGCGGCAGTACAATCGAGAAGCTTACGGATCTCGCCCTGGGATTTGCCCTCGTCAGCGAAAAGAATGATTTGAATCCGTTTGCGATCGATATCGGGGATATTTGGTTCTGTTAAGATTTCGAGGAGTTGCTGACGTTGGGATGAGGATAGATATTTACCGGTGCTTGATGACATAGCCTTTGCAACTATAAGTAAAAGCAGACGCATGGAGGAGCGTTGAGGCAAGAAAGTTGTACTAAGTTGTACGATGGGCTGAATTCGCTGGGCGACGATCTCTTTCGCTGTCCTTAAATTATTATTTCGGCTGCAAAAGTGAACATTACGGAGTCTATTAAATTCTTTTTCTCTCGCCCGATCAAACCTCTCTAACACCTAACCCCCATCACCCCCCGCAACGCGCACGCAGTGACCACCCCATCTCCCTATCTCCCTATCTCCCTATCTCCCCACTAGCCACTGATAACTGATAACTGATAACTGATCACTGATTGCTGACTACTCAAAATCGTTATGACTATGATATAGTTGTTAAGGAATGTAAAAATAGTTGCATTTTCCCAGAAACTAGATTAAGGAGATTAAAAGTATGACCGCCGAAGGTTGCTTAAGAGTCGGACAAGCGGCGCCGGATTTCACCGCGACCGCCGTTTTCGATCAAGAGTTCAAAACCATCAAATTATCGGATTATCGGGGTAAATACGTCGTTTTATTCTTCTATCCCCTCGATTTTACCTTTGTTTGCCCCACGGAAATTACCGCTTTCAGCGATCGAGTTAGCGAATTTAGCAGTATCAACACCGAGATTTTAGGGGTGTCCGTCGATAGTGAATTTGCTCACCTCGCATGGATTCAAACCGAGAGAAAATCCGGCGGTGTGGGGGATGTGGCCTATCCGTTGGTGTCGGATCTGAAAAAAGAAATCAGCACCGCTTACAATGTTCTTGATCCTGATGCGGGGGTATCCCTGCGTGGTCTGTTTATCATCGATAAAGAAGGTGTTATCCAACACGCTACTATTAATAATCTTTCCTTCGGTCGCAGTGTCGATGAAACCCTCCGCACTCTGAAAGCGATTCAATACGTCCAATCCCATCCGGATGAAGTTTGTCCCGCCGGTTGGCAAGAAGGGGATGCTACCATGGTTCCCGATCCTGTGAAGTCAAAAGTTTACTTCGCGGCAGTTTAGTTAAAAATCCTCAGAAGTCCCTCCGCTATAGATGGGGGGAGACTTTTAAGGGGGGCGAAATAATTCGCCCCTCATTTTAATCGGAAAATTTTCTGGAAAATTGGCCCCATTAGCCATGACCTCATCTAGAATACTGGCCAGACAAGTCTAGAAAGAGTCACGGCGATCTATGACTAACAGTAATTATGATTCCGAGTTGACAGTTTTGGGATTACCCGCGGCCAAAGGTAGATGGTTATTAATACCTCTAGGAATGGGTGTTTTACTCTGTTTAGGGACGGTGTACTCTTGGAGTATCTTTAGAAAACCCCTAGAAACAGAGTTAAATCTCAGCGCCACGGAAAGCTTACTACCCTACACTGTGGCCCTAGTGTTTTATGCCGCTTCTATGCCGATCGCCGGTTTTTATATCCCCCGGGTAGGCACTCGCAGAATGACCGCTATCGGCGGAATTATCGTCGGTTTAGGCTATATTCTCGCTAGTTTTGCCGCTCAGATCCAGACAATTATTCTGACCTACGGAGTCATTGCTGGCACGGGAGTCGGCATCGCTTACGGTGTTCCCATGGCAGTGGTGGCACGCTGGTTTCCCGACAAAAAAGGTTTAGCGGTGGGTTTAACCATCATCGGATTTGGCCTTTCTCCCCTGATTACCGCACCTTTAGCCAATCGATTAATCAATGAATATAGCGTTAGACCAAGTTTAAGATTTTTGGGGATTATCTTTACAATAATTATTATGATTATTGCCCTCGCCATGAAATTACCCCCCCAGGACTGGCAACCTCCCGCCAATTTAGCTAATCGAAAATCCGACTTTCAGGCTAATTATCCAGTGAATATGCTGAAAAGTCGCTCATTTTATGGCTTATGGCTTTGCTATGCTATTGGTGCTTTAATTGGCTTGAGTGCCATCGGTATTTCTAGTCCTGTGGCTGAGGAAATTATCCAGATCGAGCCGGGGTTAGCCGCTAGTAGTGTTGCGCTATTTGCCTTGTTTAATGGTATTAGTCGTCCTTTGTTCGGTTGGTTTAGCGATCGCTGGAAACCCCATTATCTAGCGATCGGGGCCTATACACTCATTTTGATCGGTTGTCTGTTGATGGTCAAGGCTGAAAAAGGGGCGGTTACTAGCTATCTAGTGGCTTTTTGTCTATTTTGGTTCTGTTTAGGGGGATGGTTAGCCTTAGCTCCCGCTACCACTCTCCACTTCTTTAATCCTGACCACTACGCCCAAAATTACGGTATTGTTTTTACTGCCTACGGTGTTGGTGCTTTGATCGGAACTTTAGTAACCGGTAGAATTCGCGATTGGTTCGGTACTTACACTTATGCTTTTTATGCCATGGCTGTATTGGCAATACTGGGTATTTTTCTCGCGAGTGCCTTACTGAAAAGAGAGCGATCACAGCTATCAAATCCCAGCTAGTGGAGTTTTACATTGGACGATATAGGTCTTTTAATCGCTCTTTTTCGGGGTGATGGTCGATCTTGAATCAAATCTCGGTTTTCCTCGAGGAAAGAAATTAACTGATCATCAGGGATTTCTTGGAACTCGCCAGTGTTCAATAAAACAGTAGCCATGGTAAATCGGACTCCTGAATATTCGTCTTGATCGCTATCAAAGCAGTCCTCGACTAATCATACCAAATCCCTTTGTAATAGTGTGATTAACTCTCAAGTTATGAATTGTTTCTCCCCACACCCCACACCCCACACCCCACACCCCACTATCCTATACTTTTTAAACAGGATTTAGTATCAGGGGGTGTTTGCAGCTCTCAATAATTGTCACCTAACCGCTCAAAATTGCCTTTATTGCTGGGATTTTTTCGGCCACTGCTGACGGCGATAACTGCTATACTGCCCATGAACATTGACCAGATAGGGAACTAGATAAGTCAGTGATGCAGCCATCCAGCGATCGCTTGTCATGCGGCCACTGACTATAGCATAACCGTGGTTAATTGTCAATAAAATTGTCCCCACTACCACAGCCACTCTTATCCCAGTGGGAGCAAATTGGGGGGATAATAAAGCATGAAAATAGCCGATAATTCCCTTCATTGCCTATAAATCGCACTCTATCAGGCGAGTAAAACAAAAAGTCACCATTTTTAACCCGTAGGGAGACTTCCACCAGAGAGCGGGAAAACAGCCTTCAGGAGCTGCTAGACTAAAATCCCAGTGATCATAATCATCGATACGCCACTGATCTTTATCGCGCCATCCTACCAATTCCCCAAATTTTTTAATCGTTTCCGCATCTTGGGTTCGCAGGGTGTTAATATCACCCCCGGCGGCAAAATATAACTTCACCTGATTGCTAAAACCGAAATGATCGCCGCTATAATTTTTCCAAAGGCGATCGAGTACCCGAATCACATTAACAGGAAACCGCATCATATCCTCTGGGGTTAAAGTATCGCGGGTTCTGCCAGCAGCTTCGAGGATAACTCGGAGAGTTTCTGCGTCTGCCTCCCTAAAGTTCCCCTCAGCTAGGAATTGCTGTAATTTACCATAGCGCTCGATGTCCGGTACTAACATCTGCCGCGCTTCGATGAGGGCAACCCGTTCGGTTAAAGATTGCAATTGAGCTAAAATATCCTGAAGTTGGGCGTTAATATCTGACATAAATGTAAAGGGGTTTGTTGAATGCAAAAATTACCGATTTATCGGCAAAATAATTATTGATTTACCGCTTCTAATCTTGACTTAACAAAGCGATTCATCCATGCTTCTAGATAGATGCGATTGGCTTTTTGTTCTTTTAAATCTGTGGTAGTTAAAGGGTAAGGTGCTAATCCTTGAATGGCTGCCGTTGTTACACAAAACATCGACTTTTGAAAAGTTTCGCAGATCTGGACTAATAAATCTTCTTCTTGACGAAAACTCTTTTTATAAATGTCGTGCAGATAATCTGGTAAAAAGTGACGCATATCCTGCATTAATAGTGTGGGAGGAATCCCTGCACCTCCGATGGGTAAAGGATCCGCATACAAAGCACCATAGGCAAACATTCCTTGATCGTAGGGAATTTGATAGGCTTGGGCATTATAGGAAATTGTACCGGGGAAAGGTGTTCCGCGAAAGAAAACCGCCTCAACGTAGGGGATTGCCGTATCCGCAAGAAAGGTTAATCCTGCCGATTTGGGGATCAGATCATAGGTTTGTCCTTTTATTTTTACTTTATAGACAATTGCTTGACTAGCATTATCGACTAAATTTTTCTTAATGTGTGCCACCACTGCGGGAATACTGGTAATTTTTCCGGCATCGTAGAGATCGGATAAACTTAAAAAAGCATCGGCCATAATTCGCCAAAATTGACCTAAACCGCTATAGTAGGCCATCATCCGCATTTGTTCTGGCAAAAATTCAGGAAAGACTTTATTTAAACTTAAAACTAGGGGATTATTCCTAAATTTGGACTGAATAACCTTGGCTGTCACTTCCCGAAAAGCAGCACTATCTACATAACTATCTAAACCACCCCCACCATGCCAAAACATGGCTTTCATACAGTATTCAGCATACTCAAAATTAATGCGATTATGCCACCAGTGTTGTAGTAATTTCTGCCAAGATACTTGACCATTAAAATATTTAAAGAAAGGGAAAAAGACCAAAAACTGATTTTCCGCAATATAAATTAAATTTTTGGAATAAGCATCTAACACCACTCCGTAACTTTTCAGGATACCCACTACCTCGATCAAATTCTGGGGAGTATCTTTTAACAATGCTTCCCCAGCCGTGAGACGATCAATATAGGATGCTAGGGGATGAGAGGAGGACTTGACAGGGATAGTGACCATGCTAGAAGCTTGATAAAATAACTTTCCTGATCTATTTTAACGCATAAAAGCACAACCAATTAGCGGCGGTGGCACGGCGAGTCATGCGGGGATTGAATTCGCCAATTTTATAACCGGTAAACCCCAATTTATCTTTTAATAATTGTTTATTTTCTGGCAAGATCGATCGAGTTAATTTTACTGTTGGAGGACGATTGGCAATAAAATCCGGGGGTTGAGGATATTCACAGCGCCAATCTTCCTCTACTTGACTATTATCCCATTTTCCTTGACTTTCATCGTAACGATAACCTAAAGTTTGCCAAACCAATTTATTAACGGTTTCGTCGTCAATTTCATCGTTAATAATCGCCCAAATTGTCTCTATATTTAATTCTGGTAGTTCCATAGATCAAGTAAATGGGTGATGGGGTGTGGGGTGTGGGGTGTGGGGTGTGGGGTGTGGGGTGTGGGGAGAATAAATAAAATAATCTCCTATCTCCTGACTCCTATCTCCTGACTCCTGACGACCGACTCCTGCCTACGGTTAAAATAACTGGTGAATAACATCATTGATCATCGCGTAAGCGTAGCCTATTTTGCCTCCTTCTAACGCCAAAATTATTTTTATCTTAACTATCGGTGTGGTGTCGGTTTCTGCATCGGCAATTTTTATCCGGTTAGCGATCGAAGCGGTAGGTAATGCTACGATCGCATTTAGTTTATTTTTAGCGACTTCTCGTCTGATATTGGCTTCTGTTGTCCTAATTCCGAACTGGTTTACCTTATCACGCCAAAAAGTCCCTGTTCAAGCCTATTATTACGCAGTGGGAGCGGGATTTTGTTTAGCTCTCCATTTTGCTACTTGGATTAGTTCTCTATCTTACACATCGATCGCCGCTTCTACCACTTTAGTCACCACTAATCCCCTCTGGGTTTCTCTGTTGGGTTGGTGGTGGTTTCGAGAAAAACCGACAAAATTAACTTTTATCGGCATTTTTGTGGCTCTAACGGGGGGATTATTGATTGTTTTAGCCGATCGAGATCTCAGTAGTTCTTATCCTAACCCTTTATTGGGCAATAGCTTGGCTTTAATTGGGGCGATTCTCGTTAGTGGTTATATTCTCCTCGGACGGGAAGCACAAAGAAAGGGCTTAAATATTAAGAATTATATAACTGTAGCCTACACTACCGCAGGATTAGCTTTATTACCTTCTATTTTTTTATTCGGTCAAGGTTACGAAAGCTATCCCTTATCCGTGTATGTTTATGTGTTAATGATGGCGATTTTTCCGCAATTAATCGGTCATACTAGCTTTAACTGGGCTTTGCGATGGGTAGCACCGACAATAGTAACCATGGTAATTTTATTAGAGCCAATCGCCGCTAGTCTGTTAGGAGTGTTCATTTTTGGTGAAATACCAGCCCAAGAAGTCATTTATGGCGGATTAATTCTGTTAATCGGCGTAGGCATTGCTATTTTAGGCGGATAAGCTTGTTAGTGTATCTAATATTACCGGTTAAGTGTGATCTTGATCGCAGATGATGATCACAGACAAAAGCTAGATTAGTGTACAATGCTAACTGCATGAGAGTTTAGACAATCTGACTCACTTGAGAAATAGGGTTTTCGGGGGATTAATTCCCTGACCAGAGTTAGAAATATCCGATCATCTGGGTACTCTGTAGTTGAGAGCTAAAAAAAGCCAGTGGTTTTCAGGAAAAACGGGGAGGGTTGAAAAGTGAAATCAAAAGGGAAGGGGATACAGTTAAAACTGCCGTCGTACGAGTCAGGTTTCTCGATGTTAGAAGTGATAATTGCCATTTTAACTATTACCGCTTTCTTAACAGGAACCTTACAGTTAATGGCAGTGAATGCCTTATATAAAGTTCGGGCAGAAAGACAAACTAAAGCTAACTTTTGGATTCAAGAAGACTTTGAGAATGTCAAAGCTTTAGCTTCGAGTTTAGATGTCAACTCCATTCCTGCCAACCCTAATGTCAGTGATGATGTATGTACAAATATCGCTCAGGGTTATGCCACAGCTTTAAGAAAACAACTAACTGCTACTACCGTCCCCGACCGAGAAATTGTCGGTAAAAAATATTCTCTCGTTCGGACTTTTAATATTACTAACCAAGAGGATAATCCTCATCGTCTCCGTATAGAGTATGAAGTGAGATTAGCTGATCCTAAAACTGCTAACGATTACCCCAACCAAGAAAATGTTATTGCTAAAAGTTCTGTCGAGGTGATTCCCGATGCGTCGTTTAAATGTCCATAAAAATCAGGGTTTTACCCTGTTAGAAATTTTGATAGCTTTGGCAATTGCGGGAATTCTTGCCGCCTTAACCGGACCTAATTTATTAGCTTGGTTAAATAGCAATAGAGTCCAAGAAGCCACCGATTCTATACAATCAGCCCTACGGGATGCCCAAAAACAAGCTATCCGTCGAGGGAGGAATTGCACGATTAATTTTACTAACGGGACTGGCACTGGTCCCACGGTTTACCAGCAAATAAAGGCCAATGAACCGGGTTGTTTAGTGGCGGCTAATGCTAATGGGGGTTCCTTAAGTCTGCCGCAGGAAATATTTATGGTGGTGAGGAATTTTCCCACCCTAGGCGGCAGTCCGGGGGTACAGTTTTCCTTTCGGGGTCATGTGCCGGGGTTAACCTTTGTTCCGCGGGCAACCCAAGCGATAATCGTATTATATCCCGCCGCCAATGCCACCGCCGATCCCTATCCCAACCAAGAAAGAAAGTGTATAGTTATCGCTTCTCTGTTAGGAATAGTTAAACAAGGCACTTATAACGACACTTCTCTAACTAACCTCGCTTCTCTAACTAACCTCGATGCCAGTAAATGTCAAATCCGTCTGGATGGAACCCAACCCTAATCAGCTTCTCAAGGCAACACACCCACCCCTGTGCAGTTAATCACCCCGTGCAGGATCGCAGAATCCAACCCAGTAAGACTCCGATACCACCAAAGCGGACAATTTGCCAAAAAACCTCCCCCAGCAGTCCGCGACGGATTCCTTCCCAGAATAGGCGCTTTAATTCCCCTTCTTTCAGTAAATTGCTTTCTAAAATTACCTCTAATTCTTGAATCTGTTCGCGAATTTGTGCCAATTCCTTTTCTAGTTCAGGTAGGGGATTTTCCCGCCATTGGGGTTCTATTTGGCTAAATTGCGCCTCTAGGTCTTTTTTTTGCTGTTCTGCTTCGTTGATCTGTCGATAACGGTCTTTTAGTGCTGCGATCGCCGCTTCGACTTCTTCAATCGCTTGGGTAAATTCCGCCGATTCATCGTTAGGGTATGGGTTTTCTTCTAAGGACATGGACTCGATCCGATTTCCTGCGTCTAAACTATAGTTATAGACGATTTTACGGTTTTACGAAACCTTTTGATTATGATTCCATCCCCTGTCTCTTCCTCATCTCAGACTGTTGATGATCTATCTACCCTGGAATTGGCGCGGATTTTAGCGGAACGTTTGGCGATCACACCGATTGACTGGCATCGTCTGAAAGCCAATCGTAATGCTCGGGCCGCCGAACAATTAGGGACGGCTTTGGTGTTTTTATTAGATAATCAGCCAGAAGAAGCACTTCCTCGGCTACAACAGGCTACAGGCTGGCTTGATCGCTCGATTTCTGCTCCTCCCTGTCCTTCTCACGGTCATGGTCCTTAGGTGAACCACCGTTCCTGTTTAATTTGTTTACAAAGTTTCAGTTGGGTTCCTTGTTGATTCCAGTGAACTTGGTCGAAGATTTGATATAACATACACAGTCCTCGGCCATTTTCCGCTTCTTCGGGGGGAAAATTGGGACAATCGCAACTACAGCCATGATGGTGACAACCTGGCGTAAATCCACAACCTTCGTCGGTAATTACCCAAGAATACTCGTCTTTACTGCTGGAAAAGTGAACGACCACGGTTTTGCTGGGATCGAGATGATTGCCGTGTTTAGCGGCATTAACTAAAGCTTCTTGCAATCCTAATCTAATTTCTGGTTCTAATTCTTCGGGAATACTAGCGGTCAATAAATCTAAAATCGGACAAAGATACAAGGTGGAAGCGAAACTCATGGTGTTCCAGCTTCGTTTGCTTGTTGGCAGTGAAATAGCAATCACGCGCTTTACCTCTAGCTTTTATTCAATGACTGTTCTCTTACAGAAAGATTAAGGTCTCTTAACCGTCGATCTAGATGATTGCCATACCTAATGAGTCATGTTTTATCCCTTTTCTGTCTCTGAGATTGATTAGATATTTTTATGATTGATCTACAAACCAATCGAGAATCAAGGCCACTTTGAGCGGGTAATTAATCAAAAAAGTAGTTGACTGGAACGGTCTTTAATATGCTATTATCCTTACCCATTGACTTTTCAGCTATAAACGGCTAAAGTGTCGGGTTTTTCCTCCTATTTCATCCTACCATATTCGCTGTTTTTTGTCTAAGAAAAGCGGCGCATTCGACGTGGGGAGTTTGGGGAAAGAAATCAGCTGTTTGCACTTCTAGCAGTTGATAATCGCCTGTTTTACAGAGATATTGCAAGTCTCTGGCTAAAGTTGCACTTTGACAACTGATATAAACAATGCGTTGACTTTGCAGCCGTAACAGACTATCGAGGACAGATCGATCGCAACCTTTGCGGGGCGGATCGAGTAGAATAATGTCGGGTTTAACTGTCAGTTGCGGTAAAGTTTTTTCTACTGCCCCCAAAATAAAAGTTGTGTTGGTAATATTATTTAATTGGGCGTTAATCTTGGCTCGATCGAGGGAAAAGCTATAGGATTCTAGTCCAATCACCTCTTTAACCCGTTTAGCGAGGGGTAAAGTAAAAGTACCGATGCCACAGTAGGCATCAATGAGAATTTCTTCACCTTTAAGGTCTAATTTCTGACAAATAACCGCAAATAAAGCCTCAGCAGCCTCTGTATTAACCTGAAAAAAGGTATCGGCAGCCAATTGATAGGTTAATCCGGCGAACTTTTCGGTAATATAGTCCCTTCCGGCGATAGTTGTGGTCTGAGCGCCAAAAATAGCATTACCTCGCTCGGGGTGATAATTCACGGTTACACCGACTAAATTGGCGTATTTTGCCAGCCATTGCCGCGCCTGTGCCTCAATTCCCTGTAAATTATTATCAGTACTAATCAGGGTTAATAAAATTTCTCCCGTGTGGCGGCCAATTCTTAGGGATAAATGGCGTAATTGTCCTTGGTGGGTCTTTTCATCGTAAATTGACCAGCCTTGACCCTGAATATCCTGTTTTATCTCTGCTAGAAACGGATTTAAAGCCTGATCTTGAATCGGACATTGATTGAGATTAATCAGATGATGGCTGCCGCGACGATAATAACCTGCTTGCACATTGCCGGTGGGGGAAAATCCGAGGGGATAGGTAGCTTTATTGCGATAAGCGAGGGGAGAATTACCGGTGAGGGGAGGATAAACCAAAGGATCGCTAAAACCGCCAATTCTGGTTAATACCTCTTGTACCTGCTCTTTTTTGACCAGGCGCTGAAATTGATCCTCGATGTGTTGCCATTGACAGCCACCACATTTATCGGCGACGATGCAGCGGGGCCGGATACGATGGGGAGAAGCTTGTAGAATAGTTTGTAGTTTGCCGATCGCATGACTTTTTTTGATATAGGTGATGCGAGTTTGAATGCGATCGCCAATGACCGTATCCGGCACAAAAATCACCTGTCCTCGGTATTTTCCCACACCTTCGCCCGTATGGTTGAGGTCGGTAATCTCGATCTCGATTAAATCACCTTGTTGCATAGTTAGGGAAACCAGTTTTCATCCAGGGTTTCTGCTGGGGTAATAATGACTTCTATAGGAATTTCTTGCCTGCTCAATTTCGAGACTATTTGCCTAGCTTTTCCATAACAAGAATCGAAAATTTCGAGGAGATAAGGTTTTAAACTAGGACTGTCTTCCAGCAGATCGGCAATTTCAACTCGAAAATTAATAATTGCCGCTTCCCATTGATTAGCATTATACTCTCTTTCCGTCTGCCAATAAACTAACTTGAGCAGATGCGCTAATAATTGAATTAACAAACTTTTGAGAGCGTGTCGATTATTTTTTCCCATACTTGCTAATTCCTCGATCAGATTAGTCCAGTCAACCGAGGCAAAATCTTCCCGTCGTAATTGGTTAACGGTTGTCTCGATCCATAGCTGAAAATCTCGATCGTATAAGCTGATCTTCGAGATCGGTATTTGAGCGGTCATGGGAGGTAAACAGTAAAAACAATCCAACTCTATTCTACAATCAAAAATTAATTTTTCTAAAATCCTAGATCAGCTTTGGCAATTTTGGCCGCCGCTAATACTTCCTCATCGGGTAATTCTCGCCAGTCGGTCGCACCTATTTCAGCATAGAATTTTTGATCGTAGGCGCGAGTACGAATTACTACCGGCATAGGGACCGCATGACCTAAAACTAAAGCCTGTTGTTTTGAGTCTAATTTCGCTAAAACTGATCGCAAACTTCCCCCTCCAGAAACTCCAGTAAATATGGCTTCGATGTCCTTTTCATCGTTTAATAAACAGGTGATTCTTGTCCCTACCTGAGACATAACTTCGTTATCAATTCCTGAAGGTCTTTGATCGACAATTAAGAGAGTAACAAAGTATTTTCGCATCTCCCTGGCGATGGTTCCAAAAATAGTTTGATGCACCACGGCAGAATCTAAAAATCGATGAGCCTCTTCAATGGTAATCACTAACTGTTGCGGCCGATCAACGGGGTTTTTAGTTTGTAAAAAATATTCAGCTTTTTTCACATAATTAGCATGAATCCGACGGGTGATCATATTGGTGGCTAACATATAGGAAAGCATATTACTTTGGGAGCCAAATTCAATGACAACGTGCTTACCTGCATCTAAAGCTTGTAAAACCTGATCGATATAATTGTGGGGACAAGCACTTCTTAAATATTTCAAACTATCTAGACGCATTAATTTTCTCTGGAGGGACATGATTGATCCCGCATGGCCTTGTTTTTCCGTACAGAAGATTTTAATATCCTCGTTACTCATATTTAATAACTGAGTAATCCAAGATTCTCCATACTCGTTATAGAGAATATTGGCATTATCTAAACTAGCTTCCGAGATACCTAATTCCCGACCGATTAAACGAATATCCTCGATTTCAATCTGATTATAACTTAAGAATAATTCCTGCGCTCCTCGTACTCCCCGGCGTTTGGTAGAATCGGGATCGAGGGTATAAATTTCCACCTGTCCGGGGAATAATTGACATAATCCTTTCACCGTAGAAACATCCTTCCCTTCTTTCATCGCTTCCCAACCGTATTCCGAGTGCATATCAAACATGAGGTTAACCCCTGCTTGTTTGCGAATAATGCCCGAAATTAGTAATCTGGTTAAAAAGGATTTTCCCGTCCCGGATTTGCCAAAAACACCGTTACTACGTTCCACAAAGCGATCGAGATTAATACATATTGGCACGTCCATGTCAAGGGGTTGACCAATAGCAAAATTCTTTCTGGTGGGATCATCTTCCCAACCGAAAACCATGCGAAAATCCTGCTCACAAGCTTCATAAACTTGGCTAAAATGGGCGGGAATAGTTTTAACTGGCAGTAATTCTAAATCGGCGCTAGTTTGGGGTTGAAAAGAGCCTAAGGAAGTGTCAGAAACTGCCGGGGAATTACCTCCAGTCGGAGTCAGAGAGACCCCGGCTTGAAAAGCCGGGGCTTCCTCTGACTTCGTCAGAGAGACCCCGGCTTGAAAAGCCGGGGCTTCCTCTGACTTCGTAAACATGAGCATAGGTAATAGTTCAATAGTACCATAAGTACCGCTACCCGCCAAAACATCGCGCATAAAACTATCATCGGGATGGGGAGGATTCGCGATAATCCGGGGACTGGAGTTACCCAGGGAGACATCGGTGAGGAGACAGAAAAAACGCGATCGAGTGCCTTGCACCACCAAAAACTTACCGACGCGCATATCTTCCACGGAAATATCCGGATAAAGACGGATTTCTAAACCTTCACTCAGGGAACCTTGAATAACCGATCCGAGGGGTTGTTCACTCATGCTAACCTTGATTTGTGGCGATCTATCTCCCTATTCTGTCACTTTTCCGTTAATAAGTGCAAACTCGATCGGGTACAGTAAACAGTAATCAGTGATCAGTAAACAGTAAAAAGACAGTAGGAAACTGGAAGATGTACCAGACTAAGGCTGAATCCGCCGTATTAAATACTTCCCACTTAATACATACTGCACACTTAAAACTCAAATCTGATAACTGATAACTGATAACTGATAACTGATAAAGGGGTTTAAGAAAAAAAATCCAGTTTATGAACGGGAAGCAAGGAAATAGCCAAGGGAGAAGAGAATGCCACTAAAAAAGTGAAGATTAACCGCTATAAACTTGCAGTTACTGACTAGCTGAGGTTGGTCGTGATTTTGGTTAACGTGGTTGACTAATTGCCAAGCGAAAGGGAGACTAAGGAAGATTAAAAGGCTGAGAGGGGGATAAACTTGCAGCAGGACAAAAACTACCGTTAAAACGTAAACGAGAACCGTGACTACGGTTAAAACTCTAGAACCTTTTAAAGTACCCAAACGGGCAATAGGTGATTTTTTACCCGCTTTGAGATCATCGGCGACTTGATGGAAATGGGAACAAAAAAGGATGATAGAAGTGGTAATCCCGATAATAATTGAAGCCGCTAGACTAGAGAGAGAAAAAGCACCGACTTGCGAATAGTAGGCAGCGGCAATCGCCAAGGGTCCAAAAGTAAAGAAACAGATAATTTCACCTAATCCTTGATAACCGAGGCGGAAGGGAGGCCCTTGATAGGTATAGCCCAAAAAACAGCAGAGGGCGATTAATTCTAGGATAGTCCAATCGCCTCGCCCATAACTAATAGCAAAAATACCAGCGATGCCTAATAATAGAAAAAGATTACTCAGCCAGAAAATTAAAGATTTGTTACCGGTTAAATTAACAATCGAATGGGCCTTATTGACATCGATCCCGGTATCGGCATCAAAAACATCATTACTGAGATTTAACCAAGCGAGAATTAAAATAGCTGAGAGGATAAAAGTGGCAAAAATCGGGGGAGAAAATAGACCTGTTTCCTGATAAGCGATCGCTGTTCCCAGAATAATCGGTATAATTGCCACACTATACATTGGTGGTTTAATGGCTGCTAACCAGAGTTTTTGGGGCGAGGGAGTGGTGACAGTATCGGTGGTCATAGTTAGGGTTTGCTGACAAAGTTTTTCCTAGGCGTAGGGTGTAGGGTGTGGGGTTTTACCGATTTTCAGGGGGTCAATTAGCTAATTTTCAGGGAAAAAGTCCTTGAATTTCCCCTGACTACTGACGACCGACTCCTAACCCTAACAACAATTTTTGATTTTTACCAGAGGTCTGATCATACCTCGGTTTTAAGGATATTTTACTCAAAAATAGAGATAAATAGACTAAAGCCGGGTAAGACATCCTCTCCGCTTAAATTAGCCGGTAGTTCCATAATTTCTACGGGTTGCTGAGGACGATAAATTTCCACTTGTTGTTGTTGAGGATTAACTAGCCAACCTAATCGCAAACCACTGTGGAGATATTCCCGCATTTTAGCTTGAATTTCCGGGAGGGAATCGCTACGGGAGCGCAGTTCAATGACGAAATCGGGACAAATAGGCGGAAATTTCTCCTGTTCTTCTCGACTCAGAGCTTGCCAACGAGTTAAACTCACCCAAGCGGCATCGGGAGCGCGATCTCCGCCCTTCGGTAAACGAAAAATCGTCGCCGAACTAAAGACTTTACCCAATCGGGTTTGACGGTTCCAGATACCTAAGTCAATGATAAAATCGGCCTCTCGGTTGCCGCTAATTCCCCCAACAGGTGGCATGACAATTAATTCTCCTTGAACGTTTCTTTCCAGTTGCCAATCTGGGTTAACTTGACAGAGACGGTAAAACTGCTCATCGCTGAGATTGACTGTATCTAAGTTTAAAATCACTGCTGCCATGGCTATATTTCGCCCTAGAAAACACTCTAGTCTTAATTATAGTCAATTAGGGCTGGCTGAATAAATCTAAAAACCTTGCTGGATAAGAGTTTTAGACTTTTTTGAAATCCAAAAGTACCAGATATGGGAGTGATCAGGGGGAAATTCAGCTACTTTTTCCCTGAAAATTAGGTAATTGACCCCCTCAAAATCGGTAAAACCCCACACCCCACACCCTACACCCTACACCCTGCTTCTAGGAAAAACTTTTTCAGCAGACCCCAATTAGATTCCCCGCCAGATTGCGATCGCACCGTCTTGATCTCCAGTGACTAACCAACGACCATCATGACTGGCAACCATTCTTAGGATGACGTTTCCCTTCAGGGTATTCAAGCGCCGACGGGTATTAACATCCCAAAATTTGACGGTTCCATCCCCGGAAGTGCTGGCCAAAACTTTGCCCCCATCGAGCAGGGCCATATCGGTAACAGCGTCGTTATGGGCGAGAATAGTAGTGGTGCCGATGCCGCTTTTCACTTGCCAACTGCGGATCGAACCGTCTTGACTAGCAGTACCGGCGATATTACCATCCTTGGAAAAAAGCACCCGATAAACGGGGAATAAATTACCCGCATAGGCCCGAATAAAGCGACCGGTACTCACTTTCCACAGTTTAACGAAGCCATCGTAATCGGCGCTAACAATTCCTTCACCATCGGGACTAAATGCGATCGCCTGAATCGGATGATTATGGCCGCGCAGGGTTTTTAACAGTTTACCCGTCTGAAAATCCCAGAGTTTAACTGTACGATCCCAGCTACCCGTGGCCAAAATTTCGCCATCGGGAGAAATAGCGGCATCAGTAACGAGAAAAGCATGGCCAGGATAGGTCATTTCTAATTTTCCCGTGCGCGTATTCCAGCGTTGCACTTTTCCCCCCGCATCGGCAGTTACGAAAGTCTCACCATCGGGACTAAATTGGATAGCGTTAACGGTATCACCTAGTTGCCAAGTCCTGAGAGGTTTTTGGGTTTTTAGGTCCCATTCCCTAACCGTGCCGTCAAAACTACCACTTAGCAGCAAGGAGTTATCGGGACTAATGGCCAAAGCATAGATGGGATCCTGATCGGCTTTTAAAATAGTAACCCGTTCGACCATCTGCCAAGGAACGATTTCTGCTAGGGGAGACGCTTGCGGAGTGGTGGTTTTCTCTTTTTCCCGATTGACTGCACAACCACCGGATAGCAACAGCAGCAATAATAACGATAACGTCGGTTGATAAAGGGTTATTTTCATAGAATTTTGCCGTTGTCAAAATCAACTTAAACTACTTTAAACTTGAATGGGTAAAATTTGAATAGAATAACGACAACTAGGAACAAGATAAATGACAAATTCTTGATTGGTTGTGTTGGCTTCTTCTAGAACATTCTGTAAATTTTCACCGTGAGCAATCACTCCTTTTTCATTATAAGCAATGTATTGATTTTTATATAAATCAATCACGGTGTCACGATTTTTGTTTAACCAACGTAACATTTCTTGGGCTTGTTCTTGAGAGATTGAGTTGGTCATAATCTTTCTAGGGAGAAGGGAGCAGGGAGGCAGGGAGGCAGGGAGGCAGGGACAGGGAGCAGGGAGCTAGGGAGCTAGGGAGCTAGGGACTAGGGAGTAGGGAGGATTGTATGATTGTATGGCTCTAGAAGCCATAAAAATAGAAAAATCGTAGAGGAGTTAAGAGACGTTGCTACTAGGATTCAAGACTGAGTTAAAACTAAATAATCAACAACGCTCATTATTAGCCCAACACGCAGGAACCGCACGTCAT
>NZ_JAPZRB010000391.1:0-1173 GCF_027531105.1 Microcystis sp. LE18-22.4A | reverse complement strand
ACAGAATTGCTTCTGAAAAAGTAGAGGTATTCTCTCCCCAAGCGTTTATTGGATCGAGCCCAAAGGTTCCGGTATGCCCTACCGTACTTAGTCCCCTTTTAAGGATGTTGATTGCGGCGTTTTCATCCCTATCCAAAACACATCCACATTTGCACTGATGGGTTCTAGTCGATAAAGATTTTTTGACAGTTTCACCACAGTTTGAACAGTTTTGGCTTGTATAATTCGGTGAGACAGCAATCGTTATCTTGCCGAATTTAACCCCAAAATACTCTATCCATTCCCGAAACTGATACCAGGCCGCATCATTTATCGATTTAGCTAGACAATGATTCTTGACTAAGTTCTTAACTCTTAAATCCTCGTAGGCTATCACATCATTAGAGTGAACTACGCACCTTGCTAATTTCACAGCAAAGTCTTGACGTTGCCTATTTACTTTAAGGTGAGCTTTAGCTAATCTTTGTCTAGCTTTTTGACGATTTTTACTTCCCTTTTTCTTTTTAGATAATCGCCTTTGAAGTCGTTTTAATCGTTTCTCAGACTTTCTCAAGAATTGAGGATTATCAACCTTGTCGCCATTGTGATCTGTATAGAAAGAAGCCAAACCTACATCTAAGCCAATACACTTACCTGATGGTTTAACATCTTCTTTAACGTCACAAGAAAGGACAAATTGACAATAATAACCGTCCGCTCTCCGAATCAACCTAACCCGTTTAATATCGGATTCTTGAAAGTACCCTAAATCCCAAGTTCCTACCAACTTAAGAACACCAATGTTTTTCTTGTCAGTGAACTTAACAGTTTTAGGGCTAAGAAGCTTCCATCCTGATTGTTTGTATTCAACAGAGCGAGATTTTTTAAATTGAGGATACCCCTTTTTGCCTGATACTTTACGTTTACAGTTGTCGTAAAAACGACTAATTGAACTCCAAGCACGTTCAGCACTTGCCTGTCTAGCAGTTGAATTAAGTTCATCGGCAAATTTAAAGTCCTGAGCTAATTCTTGAGAATATCGGTATAAATCGTTCTTACCCGTACCTTTTGTATCCATCCATAACCTTACACATTTGTTACGGATGAATTGAGCAGTACGAATAGCATCGTCTATGGCTTGATACTGTTGAGTTTTAGCTTTAACTTTAAACTCTAAGACAAACATTTTACGCA
>NZ_JAPZRB010000475.1:0-4306 GCF_027531105.1 Microcystis sp. LE18-22.4A | reverse complement strand
ATTTTCAGGTGGTCAACTACCTAATTTTCAGGGAAAAAGTCCCGGAATTTTCCCCCCTATCCCCGCAATGGCTGGCACTTTTTGAGGGGAAAAAAGTCCAAAAGTCTTATCCAACAAGGTTTTTAGATTTATTCAGCAAACCCTAGTTAAAATAAATACAGACACACATATCTTAACCCAATGAAAGCAAGGTATCAATACCGTATTTACCCAACAGACCAACAAAAGAGGCTTTTGTCTCAGTTGTTCGGGTGTGTGCGCGTTGTCTGGAACGATACCTTAGCCTACTGTCAAGAACTCTATCGACAAGGGGAGAAAAAGCCAAAATATACTGAGTTATCTAAAAGACTAACTCAAATCAAAAAAACAGAAAAAAAGCAGTGGTTAACCGAGGTTTCTTCTATCCCTTTACAGCAGTCTTTGAGAGACTTAGAGACAGCCTATTCTAACTTTTTTGCATCTTGCAAGGGAGAAAGAAAAGGAAAGAAAGTCAAACCTCCTAAATTTAAGAAGCGTAAATCTAAACAATTAGCAAGATTTACCGATAATGGTTTTACCGTTAACCAACACTGCGTTACTTTAGCGAAAATCGGTGATTTAAGAATAGTTTGGAGTCGCCCATTACCTTCTAAACCTTCTAGCGTCACCGTGATCAAAGACGCATCAGATCGATACTTTCTTAGTTTTGTCGTCGAGATTCAGTCCGAAATACTTCCCAATAATGGGGAGTCAGTGGGAATTGATCTAGGGATTGCTACCTTTGCTACCCTCTCAACAGGAGAAAAGATAGACGCACCGAAACCGTTAAAGAAACGATTAAAACGACTAAGAAAAGCACAGAAAAACCTTTCTAGAAAACAGAAGGGAAGTAAACGACGGGAAAAAGCTAGGAAACGAGTAGCTAGAATCCACGCAAAGATTAAAGACACTCGCACTGATTTCTTGCATAAACTATCCACTAGAGTTGTTCGTGAAAATCAAACGATAATTTTAGAGGATTTAAACACATCGGGAATGGTTAAAAATCGCAAGTTGTCCCGTGCTATATCAGATTTAGGATGGCGTTCTTTTCGAGATATGCTATCGGCAAAATCTGACAAATATGGGCGTGATTTTCGGATAATTTCCCGATGGGAGCCAACGTCTCAGAGGTGTTCCTGTTGTGGGAATATCGGCGGGAAGAAAGCGTTAAATATCCGTGAGTGGGAATGTCTTTTCTGTGGGACTTTCCATGATCGAGACGTGAACGCCGCAATTAATATCAAGGTCGCCGGTGGGCAATCGGAGACCTCAAAAAACGGACGCAGAGGAAAGTGTAAGACTTCTGTTAAAGAAGCAGCATCCCGTGAGGCGTCAACCCAACCGAAGATCGTTCAATTAAGTTTGTTTGATCTGCCGGTCATCACCGTCCGGCCCCGGCGGTGAGGATGTCAATCTCAAACAGAGACGGGGTGCTTGATTTCCTGTAACAGAGCCAGATATTCCTCCTTAAAATACTTTAGGGTACTTAAAATCGGATTGGGGGCGCTTTGGCCAAGACCACAAAGACTGGTTTCTTTGACCATTTGACAGAGATGTTCTAGGTTTTCGAGGTCGTGAATATCGGCCTTTCGAGCGATAATTTTGGCCAATAATTCAAACATTTGTACTGTTCCCGTGCGACAGGGGATACATTTACCACAGGACTCCTCGCGACAGAATTCCATATAGAATTTCGCCACTTCCACCATACTGGTGGTATCATCCATGACCACCATCCCCCCGGATCCCATCATCGAACCGAGTTTGGCTAAGGATTCGTAATCCACGGGAGTATCGAGTAAATTAGCGGGAATACAACCCCCAGAGGGGCCGCCGGTTTGTACCGCTTTCACTTGACCATCGGGAACACCACCCCCCATCTCCTCGACAATTTCCCGGAGAGTAATGCCCATCGGCACTTCAATCAGCCCATTATTGCGAATTTTTCCCGTCAAAGCGAAGATTTTTGTGCCTTTACTGCTGGCAGTACCGATATTGGCGTACCAAGCGGCTCCCTCGCGGATAATAGCGGCGATATTAGCGTAGGACTCCACGTTATTAATCAGGGTGGGACAACCATCGAGACCCGATTGGGCCGGATAGGGGGGACGGGTGCGGGGAGTACCGCGGCCGCCTTCAATGGAATGGATGAGAGCGGTTTCCTCTCCACAGACAAAGGCCCCCGCCCCGATGCGGATATCTACCTTAAAATCGAAAGTGGACTCGAATACTTGGGAACCCATTAAACCAAATTTTTTGGCCTGATTAATCGCTTTTTGCAGACGATCGATCGCCAGAGGATATTCGGCTCTAACATAGATATAACCATGATCCGCCCCCACAGCATAGGCAGCGATCGCCATTCCTTCCAGGACTAAATGGGGGTCACTTTCCAAAACACTACGGTCCATAAACGCCCCGGGGTCGCCTTCATCGGCATTACAGATAACGTATTTTTGTTTACCCGGTTGTTTAGCCACCGTCGCCCATTTTAAACCGGTGGGATAACCCGCACCTCCCCGGCCGCGCAAACCGCTTTGGGTGATTTCCTCCACCACCTGGGCCGGAGTCATCTCGTAGAGGGCCTTGTAGAGAGATTGATAACCCCCGACGGCGATATATTCCTCAATGCGATCGGGATCGATTTTACCGCTATTTTCCCGGACAATTTTGACTTGATGGGAGAAAAAGGGATGTTTTGAGTCCCCTAATTGCACCTCGGTTTTGCCGCCGTTTAAGGCCGCAATAATGCTGGCCGCACTTTCCGGGGTGACTTCTTCGTATAAGAGATCCTGGGGATCCACTTCCACCAACGGACCGCGACCACAAAAACCCATACAACCGACCCCGACCACTTCGACTGTATCCTCTAGGTCTGCTTCTTTGACGGCAGTGGCGAGGTTTTTTTTGATTTGGAGGGAGTTAGCAGCTTGGCAACCGGTGGAAGTGCAACAATGCACCCGGATGCTTTTTTGTCTAGTTTTTTCTTTCTCGGCCACTGCCAATAATTCTTGTAAGTCCATATTCTTCTCAATCCACTAGAGTGAAAAATTACTGGGAGAAACTCTGTAGTTTCGCTAAGACAGTTTCCGAATCTTGTTTAGGGGCCACGACTCCATCGAAGACCACGGCCGGCGCAATCCCACAGGCCCCGATACAACGGGCCGACACTAGGGAAATTTCTCCATCGGCGGTGGTTTCTCCCACTTTGACATCAAAGGCGTTTTCGATGTCTTCGAGGATTTTGCCGCTGCCTTTGACATAACAAGCAGTCCCCATACAGATGATACAGGTGTGTTTTCCCGCCGGTTTCAGGGAAAAGAGATGGTAGAAGGTTGCTACCCCATAGACGCGACTGAGGGGCAGTTTTAGCGCCCGGGCAACGTAGAGGAGAACATCTTCTTCTAGGAATCCAAAGGCTTCTTGGGCTTTGTGCAGGACTTCAATCAGGGCTGATTGATTATATCCTGCCCGCTTCATGGTAATGTCGAGGACTTTGAAGCGTTTATCGCCACTGGGATGCTCTTTTTTCTCCGTTTGACGAGGATTGGCAGTTTGCATAAATCTGAACCAAATAAATTTTAGGGGCGATGACGGGAAAAAGATGGAGAGTTGTCGGTTTTCCTTGGTCATCTCCCTGCTTTTATTCTGACACTGGCTCCGGAGGGCGATCGATAACTTTATCTTTCCTTTAGTTATTGGGGGATAGGGGATTTTTCGGCCTTGTCAAATTGAAAGATGCTCCGAATCAGCCTGGAACTGAAATTACTTTGATAGCAAGGATTGCATTGCATCTTTCCTATAATAGTGTTTAATCAACGAATAGGGCCTTTTATGGCGGGCTTAAGTGGGGAACAAGAGTCGCTCGATTTAGCAGTGGAATATAGCTAGGTAATAGCTGTAGGGCTAATTCATGAATTAGCCCTACAATCAATTATGATGAACCCTGGAAATAGAAAACGGGTTTCTTCGATAAACCCGTTTTCTGCGGGTTTTTTTGCGGGAAGCATCCCCCTCTCCTCGTAGGTTAAAGGGATGAGGTCATAACAATCTGTTGCCACAACCGACTTTTCAGAATACAATAGAGAAGAGTAGTCATTCATCACTCAGATTAGTTAAGATGATATTACATGACTAATAATATTGACCATGATCGCTTATTTAAGGAGTTAATCTCCACCTTTTTTGTCGAATTTATTGAGTTATTTTTTCCTCAATTAATCGATTATTTAGATAGGGACTCGATTACTTTTTTAGACAAAGAAGTATTTACCGATGTCACGGA